>NZ_JASCXP010000351.1:0-7945 GCF_030010695.1 Nocardia sp. CC201C | reverse complement strand
ACGTACCAGTAGTGCGCTCCGGAGCGGGGGAGCGTCTCGCCCGCCAGCACGCGGTCGGAGCGGCGGGTGAGCACCGGCCGCACGACGACGAGTTGACCGAGCAGGACGGCGACCGCGCCGCCGAGCCACCACCAGGTGGCCGGGGCCGGGCCCACCGCCCCGGCGGCGGCAAGCAGCAGCGCCGCGATCATCGCTTCGGCGGTGTTCAGCGCCCGGAAGACGATGCGGCCGATACCCAGGCCGAGCGGGATGGTGATGCCCGGCGCACGGAATTTCAGCGGGGCCTCCAGGAACGAGATCGCCAGCACCATGCCGAGCCAGAGCATCGGCAGGAACCAGAGCAGGTGCTGCGCAACAGCCTTCATGATCGTCGACGCTACCCGCCGGGACGGCGCGCACCAGGGACTTTGGTCCCGTCCTGCGGCCCGGAACGACGATTCGATGTCGATGGGCGGTCATCCGGGTTCCGGAGAGAATCACGCAATCGTCTGCGGCGTCGGCCGCGAGGCCGGATAGTCGATGGTGTTCTCCATCTACGCATTGCCTCCACCTGATGACCCCTCGTGGCAGGAGCAGCACGATGACAACAATCGACAACGACAGCGGTGAACTCGGCGCGGGTGCACTCGGCGCGGTGCGGTCCCCGGTACTCGGTGGGCCCCGCGGACTGGGAACCGAACTCGCCAGGATCTTCTCCACCACGCGGCCGGACGTGACACCGGCTCCGCCGGAACCGGATGGGACGGACCGATGCGCGCCCGCCGGGCGGGACTCGATCGCCACCGCCGTCCCGAACCCCGCGCATCTCGCGGAACGGTTGGGCGAGAGCGCGTTTCGGATACCGGTTCGGCGGCTGGCCGACGCCGAGCCTTATCGCGAATTCGAATGGGGCGACGGTTCCGCGTCGCCGGTCTACTGTCCGCCCGCCGCCCGCGTCGACGACAATCTGGCCGCGGCGATCGACGACCGCCTGGTGGTGTGGGCCGAATCCATCGGCTGCACCGACGACGAACTCGACAAGCTGCGCGAGACCGGCTACGGGCGGCTGGTCATGTTGACCCACACCGATTCCGACGATCCCGACCGACTGCTGATCGCCGCCCAGATGAACACCGCGTGGTGGATGGCCGACGACTACTACGCCGACGATTCGGCACTGGGCGCGGATCCGACCCGGCTGCCGCAGCGCCTGACCATGGCCATGGCCGCACTGGACCCGGTGCCCGACGCGGGCGAATTCAGTGTGCCGCTGGCGGAGACGCTGCGCACCGACAAGGTACTGCGCGCCTTCGATTCCGCCGTCTCGAATCTGCGCCGCCACGCGACCCCGGATCAGGTGCAGCGCGCCTGCTACGCGACCTTTTCCATGTTCGTGTCCTGGACCGCGTACGCGGCCTGGCGGCACACCGGGCAGGCGCCGTCCGCGTGGGAGTATCTCGCCGCCCGCCAACATGATTCGTTCTACACCTCGATGACGCTGATCGACCCGGTGGCGGGTTACGAGGTACCCGCGAATCTGTTCTACGAGGAACGGGTGCGCCGGGCCGCGTTCCGAGCGGGCACCGCGTGTGTGCTCGTCAATGATCTGCTCTCGGTCGAGAAGGACGCCGCCGACGCGAATCCGGTCTGCAATATGGTGTTGCAGATCGCGGCAGATCGCGGCTGCTCGCTGGCCGAGGCCACCGAGATCACCGTCGACCTGCACAACCGCACGGTGCGGGCGTTCGAGGCCGAACATCGCGCGCTGCGGGCTATCCCGTCGCCGGAATTGCAGCTGTTCCTGCGCGGGGTCCGCGATTGGATCGGCGGCTCGTTCGAGTGGCACAACACCAATCCCCGCTATCGATAGCGCGCGAACAGCGCTGTGGCACACCATGATCGCCAGGAGAACTGTGATGTCGGATGCGCGGAAGTCCTTCGCCGTCGGTACGCTCACCGGGATCAACCCGCCGCTGGGGGCGGCACGATTCGTGGTGCGCATGGCACGGCTCGGGCGGTTGGATTCGGTACTGGCGACCGATCATCTGATCAGCGTGTTCCCCAGGGCCGCCTGGGATGCCGACTTCACGCCGCAGGCGAAGACCGTGCGCAGCCCGGATGAGCAGTTCGACTTCGCCCCGCTGCTCGCGCATCTGGCCGCGAGCGCGGGGCGGGTGCAGTTGGGAGTCGGCGCCACCGACCCGCACCGCCGCCATCCGGTGCTGCTGGCGCAGACCTTCCTCACCCTGGCGCATATGACCGAGCGCGCGCCCATTCTCGGCATCGGATGCGGTGAGCGGGAGAACCTCGAGCCCTACGGATTCGAGTGGGACCGGCCGGTGGATCGGTTCGAGGAGGCATTGCGGGTGCTGCGCGCCGCCCTGACCGCGACCGAACCCATGACCTTCACCGGCCGGTACTACCGCCTGGATCGCGCACCCGTGGATCTCACCGTTCCCGCCGACCGGCTGCCGCGCCTCTGGATCGGCGCGCACGGCCCGCGCATGCTGGCGCTGACCGGGCGCTACGGCGACGGCTGGTATCCGTGGGAGTCCATGTCCCCGGACGAGTATCAGCGCCGGCTCGCGCTGGTGCACGACGCCGCCCGCGCCGCCGGTCGCGATCCCGAGGCCATCGTGCCCGCCGCGATGATCACCATGCTCACCGCCCGCACGCCCGCGGGCCTGCGCCGCATCCTGCGCGCCCCGGCCGTCCGCTACCTGGGCCTGTTCGCCCCGGCGGCGGTCTGGACCCGCTGCGGCGCGAAACACCCCTTCGGACCGGACTTCCGCGGCCTGATCGACCTGATGCCACACCACCTCACCGCGACCGACGTGCGCGCGGCCATTGCCGAGGTGCCCGACGAGGTCCTGCACGAATGGCTGGTCATCGGCACCCCCGGCGACATCCTGAACCGGCTGCGCGCCCTGGCCGACGCGGGCCTGCGCCACGCCATCGTCTTCCCCAGCTCCGCCTTGGTTTCCGCCGCCGACGCCGCCTTCGGCTACGGCGTGGTGCTCTGGCTGGCCGCCCGACTCCGCCGCGGCGCGGGTTCCCGACCGACCGGCTAGCGCGCGTCCCGGTGAGCTGGTGGCCCGGACCTCGGTCACCGATCGGACCGCGTTGGCACGGAGCCGTCTCCGGGTGAGCACGGAGGCGGGAGGCGGTGGGGAAGGCATACCTTCGAGATGGGCGGTCGCCGACCGGGAAGGACGGATCGGCAGCGGCTCACAGTTCGCACCGAGTCGGCGAAATATGCTGCGGTGCACAATAATCGGAGGGAATTATGAAAATTCGAGCACTGTGGACCGCGGCCGCCGTCGCGTTGATGACCGTTCTCGGGTGCGGGGTCGCCTCGGCCTTCCCGTATATCCATCCGGACCTGGTCACACCGGGAGCGCAGGGGATCGTCACCACCACCGATCCGCTGGATCAATCGTCCACCTGTCTGCTGTACGGGCTGCCCGGCGTCGGTGTCGCCACCACACCGGGCGGCGGTGTCGGCGGACCCGCTGTGCCGTTTCTGGCACCGGGGTCGGTGAACGGGGTGTGCCTGGGGGGCGACGGCATCGCGTTTCCCAGCGGATTCGTGGGCTGACCGGGCTCGCTGACGAGATCCCACGGGTGATTCGGGCCCGCATCCGCCCGCCACGGGTGCGCAGGGGTTGCCGGGGGCCGGTCGGAGAACCGGCTCCCGGTCGCGCACCGGACCGCGGTGCATGACCACCGGCCCTGGTTTCGGGGCGGTGGACGGCGCATGCTGTGAGCGGTCGGGATGGCGCTGCGGGGTGTGCGGTGAATTGTCGGGCGGGCTTCGCCGTGGTGTCGGCGACCGCGCTGGTGGTCGTCGCGGTCGTCGTCGCGATGGACTGGTCGACAGCGGCCATGCGCGATCCGGCGCGGACATTGCTGCTGGGTCCGCGGGAGTCGTTCGTGGCGGCGCGGGGGCCGTACCCGCCGGTGTTCGGGGTGTGGGAGTTGGTGCTGTTCCTGGGTGCCGGAACGGCGTTCGTGGCGGCGGGCTTCATCGCGTGGCGGGCGCGGCCGCGGGAGTGGACGGGTCCGCTGATCATCGTCGCGGGACTGCTGTGGCTGCTCGGGGGACTGCGGCGATCCAGTGATCCGGCGCTGTTCACGATCGCGGCCGTGGTGACGAACCTGTATTTGCCGGTATTGATTCAGGTCCTGCTCGGTTTTCCGACCGGTCGGCTGCGATATCGCTGGGAGCGCTGGTTCGTGGGTGCGTGCTGGGTTCTGGCCACCGTCGGGGTGACGGTGGAATGGATGTTCTTCGATCCGCGTGCGGTGGCGACGACGCATCCGTCGACATCGGTGAATCTGCTGCTGGTGCACCATGATCCGACGATCGCCACGGTCGTCCAGCTGACCGTCGGCGGGCTGGCCGCGGTCTGCGGTCTGGTGGTGACGGTGGTGATCGCCCGGCGTTGGCGCGTCGGATCACCTGCCTACCGGTCCGCCTTCCTGCCCTTGGGCGCGGCCGGATTGGTGGCGATCGTGGTCACCGTCGGCATCCTGGCCTCCGCCGTGCGCTTTCCCGGATCGCAGAATGCCTGGTTGCTGGATCTGCGCTATCCGACCTCGGCGGTGCTGCCGGTCGCTGTGGCGTTCGGGGTGATCCGCTATCAGCTGGCGCGGGTGGCGGTCGGCAGCGCCGTCACCGCCATCGGCTCCGCGCCGCCCGCCGGGGCCTTCGTGACGGCCCTGCGGCGCGCGGTCCGCGACCCCACCCTGGCGCTGTGGACCTACGCAGCGGAGCACGAGTGCTTCGTGGACGCCGAGGGGCGGCGGCGCGCGCTGCCCGTCCCGGGTGGCCCGCAATCGGCCACGGTGCTCGAACGCGGTGGAGTTCCGGTGGGGGCCTTGGTCTTCGACACCGCACTGCCGGCCGCCGATCCGGAGTTGCTGGCCGCCGTCCGCGCCGCCGCGGCCTTGGCGCTCGAGCACGACCGGTTGCGCGCCGACCTCCAGGTGCAGCTGGGTGAGGTGCGCCGCTCCCGGGAGCGGCTCGCGACCGCCGCCGATACCGCGCGCCGTCGCGTCGAACGCGACCTGCACGACGGTGCGCAGCAGCGTCTGGTGGCCGCCGCGATTCTGCTCGGTCGGGCTCGGCGCGCGGGCGACATCACGACCCGCGACAGGTTGCTCGCCGAGGGCGTCGGCGAGCTGGACACCGCGCTGGCGGAATTGCGGGAGTTCGCGCGTGGCGTCTTCCCGCCGATGCTCGCCGCCCGGGGCCTGCCCGCGGCGCTGGACTCGCTCGCGCAGCGGGCCGTCCTGCCGGTGCGCATCACGGGCGAGCCCGCCTCCCGCCCACCGGCCGTTATCGAGGCCGCCGCGTACTTCGTCGCCGCCGAGGCGGTCACCAACGCCACCAGGTACGCGGACGCCAGAACCATCCAGATCCGTTGCCAGACAGATGAAGACGAGCTTCACCTGTGCGTCGTAGACGACGGGTGCGGCGGGGCGGTGGTGTCACCCGGCGGCGGGCTCGACGGGTTGGCCGATCGGGTGGCGGCGCTCGGCGGGACCTTCGAGGTGCACAGCCCGCCCGGCGCGGGAACCATGCTGACCGCGACCTTCCCCCTGCGGAGCGTGACGGCATGACCCTCACCGTCGCCGTCGCCGACGATTCGGCCCTGCTGCGCCGTGGTATCGCGCTCCTGCTCCGCGAGGAGGGGCTCGAGGTGGTGGGTACGGCCGCGGACGCCACGGCATTGCTGCGCATCGTGGCCACCGAACATCCGGCGGTGGCGGTGGTGGATATCCGCCTCCCTCCGACGCACACCCTGGAGGGCGTGCACGCCGCCCGGGCGATCCGCACCCGCTACCCGGCCACCGCGGTCCTGCTGCTGTCGCACTACGTGGAAACCGAGCACGTCATGGATCTGTTCGCCGACAGCGCCGCCGGTCTGGGCTATTTGCTGAAGGAGCGCGTCTCCCACATCGACGAGTTCCTGGAGGCGCTGCGCCGGGTCGCGGCGGGTGGCAGCGCCATCGACCCCGGCCTCATCAGCCGCATGATGGCCCGCCCGCACCACCGCCGCCTGCCCATCGACGATCTGTCCCCCAGGGAACGAGAAGTGTTGGCGCTCATGGCCGAAGGCAAATCCAACCGCGGTATCGCCGCGGCGCTGTTCCTCGGCGAGCGCACGGTGGAGACGCACGTCGGCGCGATCTTCACCAAGTTGGCTCTCCCGCCGGGGCCCGACGATCACCGACGCGTGCTGGCGGTGCTGCGTCACCTCGACGCCGGGAGGCGGTGATCCGAGGGCGTCGCGCGGCGGCGAGGCGACCGGCCAGGCGCAGGGCCGGGATGGTGAAGATCCCGGCGAGCCGGGTGTATGGCCAGATCGCGATCAGGATCATGATGACCAGTGCGCGGGCCTGATAGACGGCGGGGGCGTGGTGCATGACCTCGGGGGTCGGGTGCAGTGTGGCCAGGGAACGTGCCCAGGTGAACAGGGTTTCGGCGGTGCGGTATCGGTGGTCGGTGGATCCGGTGTCGAAGGTGACCAGGATGCCCGTGGTCATGGTGGCGACCAGGACCGGCAGGGTGATGCGGTCCACCGGGGTGACGCGGGAGCGGATGTCGGCGGAGATCAGCGGCGGGACCAGGAGCAGGCCCGCGCCGGCCAGCGCCAGCGGGACGGCCACCAGTTGCAGGGACAGGAGGATGACGCCGAGGGAGCCCTGCGGGCGTGAATGTGGCCCGGCGGCAAGGGCTTCGGCGACTCGTACCGCGAACAGCAGGGGGACGCCGATGCGGAAGGCGCGCATACCGAAGCGCTGGGCGCGGTCCAGACGCGGGCCGTAGAGGTGGGAGCGGAAGCCGTCGTGGCGATAGCGCCAGACATGGCCGATGACGAATGAGAGCGCGGCGGCGCAGGGTAGCCACACCCAGAGCGCGACCATCATGGCTGACTTCCTTGCTGTCCGTGTCCTGCCGTGTCGCGATCACAGTGGCATGCCGGTGGATGCTGGAAAAGTGCCGAAAGGCCCGAAGAGCGGAACGCGCCGAGCCGACGGTGCGACGCCGCACATGATACGCACGCTGTCCAGAGTTGTACGTCACATGAGCACAACTTGAACACCGCCGCGGGTGCGGTAGCGTGAAGAACACCGATCGCGAGTCGCTGGACGGCCCTTCTCCTGCCCTCCATGCCCGAGGCCGTTGGTTGGTTTTCCGCTGTTTCGGCTGGATGTTCGCTGCTGCCCGGCAATGGGGCCGTTGGCCGGTGCGACATCGTGAAACCACCTCGGAGCACCCATGTCCCGTGTGATCGAGCCACAACTGTCGTATTCCACCGTCGTACCTCGCGAGCATGTGCATCGCAGCGCCATCAGCGAGGTGTTCCTGACCGACATCATCTGCGAGAAGTACCCCCGGTTCCGACTGGGGATTCAATTGCCGCGCCAGCACAGCTACTACAGCGAGCACATGGCGGAGGCGGCGACCTACGATCCACTGCTGCTGCTGGAATGCTCCCGGCAGGCGTCGATCCTGATCGCGCACCGCTACGTGGGCGCGGGCATGGACCAGAAGTTCATCTTCAATACCGGCAATCTGCGCATTTCCCACCTGGCCGGGCTGGTGGTGCGACCGCATCCCGGGTACGGCATCCTCGACGCCACCATCGTCGAGGAGAAGCAGCGCGACGACGTCGTCATCGGCATCACGCTGGCCATCGACATCCAACTCGACGGCACCTCGGTCGCCGCCATGGAGATGGCGATCCAGTGGATGCCGGGCGCGGCCTGGGACAAGGTGCGCACCCGCGGGCGGGCGGCGCTGGACCTGACCGCCGCCCGCCCCTACCCGCTGGAACGCCGGGTCGCACCGGAACTGGTGGGGCGGCGCAGTATCGACAATGTGGTCCTGGGGGGGGTGGCGGGCGCGGCCCCGGGGGGGGGGGCGGGGATAGTGGGGGGGGCAAACCCACCCGGC
>NZ_JASCXP010000350.1:0-8030 GCF_030010695.1 Nocardia sp. CC201C | reverse complement strand
AGCTCTTGACGACCTGGGTGCCGCCCGCGAACTTGTCGTGCCAGCCCTGCTTGTTCGGGTCCTGCTCGATGGTGACCGCGATGTAGATCCACAGGCCGATCGAGATGAGCAAGCCCAGGCAGGGGATCATATTGGCCAGGACGAACAGGTTGCGCTTGGCCGAGGTCGCCGGATCCAGGGTGCCGCCGCCGGGGGCGAGCACGCGCATGCCGAGCAATTTCTTGCCGAGGGTCTGGCCGCCCTGCTGGGTCTCCATGAACACGAAGTAGCCGAACAGCAGCGCCGGGGTCAGCACCGACCACAGCGTGCTGAGCGTGCTGGAGCTGGAGTTGAGCACGACGCCGATGATGCCCGCGGGGATGCCGACGATCAGGCCGTCGATGATGCGCGCGCCGAGGCGGGGCCACAGCTCACCGGGGGCCGTGCCGCCGAACGCGCCACCGAATCCCGGTGCGCCGTAACCGGGCTGCTGCCCGTACTGCGGCGGCTGGCCATACGGTTGCTGCTGCCCGTAGGGGTCCGGCTGCTGCCCGTACTGCGGCTGCTGGCCGTAGGGATCGGACGGCTGCTGTCCGTACTGCGGCGGCTGCTGGTTGTAGGGGTCGGACTGGCCGTAGGGCTGCTGCCCGTACTGCGGCTGGCCCTGGCCGTAGGGCTGGCCGCCGGGGTTCTGCCCGTACGGGTCGCCGCCCTGCGGATACTGATTGGGGTCGTACCCACCGCTCGTCATTGTCTCGCCGTCCTCATGTGAAGTTTCGTCCGGTGTGGTGTCGAATCCGTACGTTACGGACCTGGACTGCTCGCAACAAGCCAATCCGGATCGAGTGTCCACGGTTCGCGGGGCAGGTCCGCCGGGCGGAAACGGGGCAGCAACTCGGCCGGGCTGTGCGCCGCGTAGCCGAGCGACCGGGCCAGGTATCCCACCACCTCGTCGACGGTTTCGCCTCGGTCGAGCCGGTCACCGAGGGTGACCGCGCCGTCGCGTTTGGCCAGCCGCTGCCCGGCCTGATTCAGCACCAGTGGCACATGGGCGTACTGCGGCACGGACAGGCCGAGCAGCGTCGCCAGATACGCCTGCCGGGGTGTGGAGGGCAGCAGGTCGTCACCGCGCACCACCTGGTCGACGCCCTGCTCGGCATCGTCCACCACCACGGCCAGGTTGTAGGCCGGGATGCCGTCGCCGCGCCGCAGCACCAGATCGTCCACCGCGCCGCGGTAGGAGCCGTGCAGTTCGTCGGTGATCTCGAATTCGTGGACCTCGGCGCGCAAGCGGAGCGCGGCGGGCCGACCCGCGGCCCGGCGTTCGGCGCGCTGTCGAGCGGTCAGATCGCGGCAGGTGCCCGGGTACGCGCCCATGGGGCCGTGCGGTGCCGTGGCCGCCTGCTGGATCTCCCGGCGCGTGCAGAAGCATTCGTAGGTGAGCCCGGCATCGGTGAGCCGGGCGATGGCCGCCTCGTAGTGCGGTGTCCGCTCGGACTGCCGCACCACCGGCGGATCCCACTCCAGCCCGATGGCCGCCAGGTCCGCGAGCTGCCGTTCGGCGGCTCCGGGCCGCACCCGGTCCAGGTCCTCGACGCGCATGAGGAAGCCGCGGCCGGTGGAACGGGCGAACAGCCAGGCCAGCAGGGCGGTGCGCAGGTTTCCCAGGTGCAGATCGCCCGAGGGGCTGGGCGCGAACCGGCCGTTGCCCACGGCGGTGGCCGGGCATGCGGCGGGCGCGGTCTGGTCGGTGGACACGTAGGTCCATGCTAGCGGCGGTACTCACAGCCCTGGCCGTCGGCGAGATGCCGGGGGTGGGTGCACCTGAGCGGCGGCCGATGCGGCGCGGGTGGTCAGCGGATTACTCACGCTCTCGGTCCGATGCCAGCAGCGTCAGCCGCACCCGCAACCTCTCCTCGGCGATGGATGTATCGGTGTCGAAGGTTGCGAGGAGCTCCTTCGCGCGGGCGACGAGTCCGGCGCTGTCGATACCGTACGGCGGTGGTCCGAAGGCCGAGAGGCGGTGCACGGCGCGCTCGAGGAGGGTGCGCGCACCCTTCCGATTCCCCCGCTGAATGTGGGTCAGGCCAACGGCATACTGGGCCAATCCCTGCCACAGCATCCTTTCGGCGAACGGCCCGTTCTTCCACGCGGCCTCCAGGACCTCATGGGCGTTGAAGGCGAGCCCCGCATCGAGGAGTTGCTGGGCGTACTCGAGCGTTTCCGCGGGTGCGAGTTCGAGATCGTCCGGTATGCGAGGTACGCCGACACTGCCCATGGGCAGCGGGCGGCCGAAACGATCACGGGGACGCGCATTCCGCGCACGTCCGCTCTCGTCACGGTCCCGGGAGTCGTCGGCATGCGGTGCATCGGCCATGGCCTCCATCATCCCGGATGTGCGCGACAGCGGCGGCGGTCCGGTTTGCCACCCGGATGCGCACACCCACCCGCAATAAACATGTGCCACCCGATATTCGCCCGTTCAGGCATTCTGCAATTATTTGGCAAATAGTTTGCCAGCAAACTTTGCCACGCATTCGCTGGTTGAATTCGAAAGAATGCGATCTCCTGTTGACGAACCCTGCTACTGTTTAGCCCGGGAATGGTCATCGGGGGAGCATTCCCGTCGTGAAGTGCAGAGAACGAGTTGACGGCACAGTTGCGTGCTACCTCAGGCGCACTGCGGAAGCCGGATTTCACCCTCTTCCGGCCTGTCACGAGAACGATGCCAGCAAGAACTCACGCATGATGCAGCAAAGGAGCTAGAACCGTGAAGGTGGATTTGGCAGGCGCCTCATGGCGCAAGAGCAAACATAGCGGACCGAATGGAAACTGTGTGGAAGTGGCGTTTCTGCGGGACGGCAACATCGCGGTCCGCGACAGCAAGGACCACGGCCACGGCCCGATCCTGGCATTCACGCCGGGCGAGTGGGATGCGTTCGTGATGGGCGTATCCGACGGAGAGTTCAAACGCGCCTGACTGTATGTATTGCCCTCCGCTGCGCTCCGGGCGGGGTTCGCGGCGCTGGAGGTCTCGATTCTTCCCTCCCGCCGCTCCCCCGCTTCCCTCCTCCGCTCTGGTCAGTCCAGAACCGAGACGCGCCGCGAACCCCGGAGTGTGTACCTCGGAGTTCGGGTGGGTGCTTGCGGTTAGTGGGGGTGGCCGTTGCCTTCTTCCTGGGCGCGGCGGAGGACGGCTAGTTGCTTGTGTTCTTCTTCTTGTTCGTTAGCTCGGTGTAGGTCGCGCTCGGCGTCGGGGTCGGGGCGGAAGAAGGCGCCGGTGCCGGGGCGGCCCGCGATGCCCAGTTCGTTCATCTTTCGGGGGACGCGGGCGCCCTGGTATTCCAGCGGGATCGGGTGGCCGTGGGCGTCGACGGGGCCCAGGGGCTGGTGCAGTTCGATGTACTCGCCGTGCGGAAGTCGGCGCACCACACCGGTTTCGATGCCGTGTTCGAGAACCGCGCGGTCACTGCGTTGCAGGCCCAGGCAGAGCCGGTAGGCCACGTAGTAGGCCAGCGGCGGCAGCAGGAGCAGGGCGAAACGGAATCCCCAGGTCGTCGCATTGAGCGAGATATGGAATCCCAGCGCGATGATGTCGTTGACGCAGGCCAGCGTGAGCACGAGGTAGAAGGTCAGCGACATGGCCCCGATCGCCGTGCGGGTGGGCACGTCCCGGGGGCGTTGCAGCAGGTTGTGGTGGGCGCGATCGCCGGTGAGCCGCTTCTCGATCCACGGATAGGCGATGAGCAGCACGAAGATCAGCGGCATGAGGATGGCCACCGCGAACGCGCCGGGCACGGTATGGCCGAAGATGTACAGCTCCCACGGCGGGAACAGTCGCAGGAATCCGTCGGTCCACATGAGGTAGAAGTCCGGCTGCGTACCCGCCGACACCTGGGAGGGGTTGTACGGCCCGAGATTCCAGATCGGATTGATCTGCAACAGCCCGCCCATGAAGGCGAGGATCGCCAGGTTGAACGCGAAGAACGCGCCCTGGTCCAGCGAGAACACCGGCACGATGCGGGTGCCGATCACATTGCGTTCGGTGCGTCCCGGGCCGGGGTACTGCGTGTGCTTCTGGTACCAGACCAGCGCGATGTGCGCGGCCACCAGCGCGATCATGATGCCGGGGAACAGCAGCACGTGCGCGATGTAGAGCCGCGGGATGATGATGGTCCCCGGGAAGTCCCCGCCGAACATGAGCCAGTGCAACCAGGTGCCGATGATCGGCGTGCTCATGGTGATGCCCGCGAAGGCGGCGCGCAGCCCGGTGCCGGAGAGCAGATCGTCGGGCAGCGAGTAGCCGAAGAAGCCCTCGAACATGGCGATGATCAGCAGCAGTGAGCCGAGTACCCAGTTGGCCTCGCGCGGTCGCCGGAACGCGCCGGTGAAGAAGACGCGGGACAGGTGCACGATCATGGACGCGGTGAAAAGCAGTGCGGCCCAATGGTGTACCTGCCGCACGAACAGTCCGCCACGCACATCGAAGGAGATCTCCAGGGTGGACTCGTAGGCGCGTGACATGGTGACGCCACGCAGCGGCTGGTAGGTGCCGTCGTAGACGACGTGCGCCATGGACGGGTCGAAGAACAACGTCAGATACACGCCGGAGAGCAGCAGGATGATGAAGGTGTAGAGCGCGATCTCACCGAGCAGGAACGACCAGTGGGTCGGAAACACCTTGTTGATGGATCGTTTCAGGAATGCGGCGGCTTGATACCGCGCATCCATGGCATCGGCTTGTTCGGCCGCTCGACGACCCGCACGTGAAGTTGCCATTCGCGGTCACCCCGCCCCCGCAGGAGAGTGAAATACTTCTACTACAGACGGTAGCACGCAGTGCCGTTGGGCCGGGCCGGAATTCCGGCCGATATGGTCGCGGGCGTGAACTCGCTGGCGCCTCGGGACGCGACCATGTACTGGCTGTCCACCCGCACCCGCAATGATTTGTTCCTGCTGTACTGCTTCGCCGATACCGGTGTGCCCACAGCGGAATTGCGTACCGCCATCGCAGAGCGAACCACCAGCATTCCAGATTTGCTGGTCCGGGTGCTGGACGTTCCTGCGAACCTTGCGTATCCGCGTTGGACGCCCTGCGAGTTCGCTGACAGCCAGTTCGTCGAGCATGTGCTCGAAAAATCCGACTGGTCTGAACTTCTCGCCGCCCTCGGCAAACTCGTGGACACCAGCCTCGACGCCGCCGACCGCCCTTGGCTGCTGCACCTGTTCCGCGGCGTCGCCGACGCCCCTACCGCGACCGGTCCCGTCATCGTGGCTGTCCTCCAACTCTCCCATGCCCTCGCCGACGGTCGCCGCGCCGCCGACCTCGCCCGCGCGCTGTTCACCGAGCATGACGAAGCGGCACCGATCCCCTTGCCGCTCAGTGGGAACCGCACGGCGGTGGAGCGGGTGAAAGACCGCGATCAGGCCGGGGACGGCAGGTCGTCGAGGCGGTCGGATGACCGTCGGCACGGCACATCGGCAGGGCCGTCCACACCGGATGATGCGACGGCAGCGCGGGGGAGTGGGGGCTCGGCCGGGAAGTGGGCCGCGGTGTTGCCCGATCGCGTGACGAGTTGGTTCGCTGCGGCGACCGCGCTGCCCCGCATACCGCTGGGCATGGCCCGCACCGTATTTCGCGGCTACACCGCCTACCGCGCGCAGCGTGAGCTGGCCGAACTCACCGAGCGGAACGAACTTCCACCACCGGCGTCCGGTTACCCGCCGAATCTGTTGCACGGCAATGGCGCGGTCCCCGGCCACTCGGTCCGCATGCTCGTGTTCGACACGGCGGACCTGCGTACACCCGGGCGCACCGTCACCGTCGTCGCGCTCACCGCGGTGTCACTGACCTTGCAGCGCTACCTCAGCGCCCGGGGCGAGCCAGCCGACGCCCTCGGCGCTCAGGTTCCCATGGCCGTCCCCGGCAACCCCGGCGGCCAACGCAACAGTTACCGCGACCTCTCGGTAGACCTCGCCATCGACGAACCCGACCTGTGCCGTCGCGCCGACCGCATCGCCGCGACCATGGCCACCCGCCGCACCCGGGCGACCCACCCCTTGCACGCCGCTCAGGACGCGGTGACCGCCGCCCTCCCGGCCCTACTCCTGCACCGCGACGTCACCACCTACCCGATCGACATCCTCCCCGACCAGGTTTCGGGCCACACCGTCGTCTCCAGCGTCCACCGCGGCCCCGCCGACCTGACCCTCGGCAACGGCCGCGTCCACTTCACCGCCGGTTTCCCGGCCCTGGGATCCGTCATGCACCTCACCCACGGCATCCACGGTCTCGGGGACACGGTCACCTTCTCGGTGCACGCCGATCCGGTCGTCATCCCGGACCCCGACACCTACGTCCGTCTGCTGTCCACCGCCGTGACCGAGGTGGTCGCCGCGCTGCGCTCGGTGCGTACAACCCCTTCGTGAGCGCCGGTCAGCCCGCCTTGGCGGCGGCCTTCGCCTGCTTCTTGAACTCGCGGACCTGGGCCAGGGATTCGGCGTCGGTGACGTCGGCGACCGAGCGGCGGGAGTGCTGCTCGCCGTAGGCGCCGGCGGCCTCGCGCCAGCCCTTCGCCGCCAGGCCGTCCTGCTTGCCCAGCAGTGCCAGGAAGATGCGGGCCTTCTGGTCGCCGAAGCCGGGCAGGGCCTTGAGGCGCTTCAGGACTTCCTTGCCGTCCGGGTCGCCGTCGGTCCACAGGCCGGCGGTGCGGCCGTCGTAGTGCTCGATGATGTAGTGCGCCAACTCCTGCACCCGCCGTGCCATGGAGCGCCCGTAGCGGTGGATGGCGGGCGGCGTGGCCCCGATCTCCTCGAACTCGGCGGGATCGGCGGCGGCGATGCGGTGGATGTCGAATCCGCCCATCCGGTCCGCGATCTTCTGCGGGCCGCGGAACGCGTGCTCCATGGGGAACTGCTGGTCCAGGGCCATGCCGACGAGCAATGCGAAGTCGTCGGTGGAGAGCAGCTCATCGGCCTGCGGATCCTGCGCGATACACAGCTTGCGGGTCGCCATGGCATCGATCATCGCACTTCGGCACGCACTGTCGAGCGAGAAGGGGTGCGACGGCGGCCGCATCCGTGCGCAACCGGGCGAAGAGCGCTATCGTGACGCATATCACAGACCTTGTGATGCGTCGTCCCCGAACACAAGTAGGCTCGGCCCATGCCTGACACTATGGCCTCCCCCACAGTGGGCTCCGTGCCGCATAACGGCACGCGGTCCGGGCTGGCACCGGATCGGTTCGACAAGAACGGCCAAGACCAACTCGTCGACGTCCGCGACCTACGCGCGGCACTACCCGCCATCCGCAGCCTGCGGCACTGGGCCCATGAGGCGCTCGCCCCGCAGCCCGGCGAAAGCGCCCTCGACATCGGCTCCGGCACCGGGTCCGAGGTGCTGGCCTTCGCCGACCGGGTCGGCCCCACCGGCCTGGCCATGGGCGTTGAACCCGACCCGGCCCTGCTGGCCGCCGCCGAACGGCGGGCCGCCGACCACGGCTCCCACGCGAAATTCATGTCCGGTGACGCCTACGGGCTGCCGTTCGGCAACGACACCTTCGACGTCGCCCTGTGCGAACGGGTCTTCCAGCACCTCACCGCGCCCGCCCGCGCCGCCGGTGAGATCGCCCGCGTGCTCGCCCCCGGCGGTCGCGTCGTGGTGATGGACAGCGACTGGGGCACCGCCATCGTGCATCCCGGCGACCGCCGCGTGGTGAACGAGGTCATCGACACCATGATCGCCAGCACCACCAATCCCTACGCGGGCCGCCAGCTCGCCGGGCAGCTCACCCGGGCGGGACTGGTCATCGACGACATCGGCTCGCACGCGCTGGTCCAGGACCGCAGTGCGGGCGCGGGCGCACTGGTCGCCCGCGTCGCCGATATGGCCGTCGCCCGCCGCGCCATCACCCAGGAGCAGCGCGACCAGCTGGTGGCTGACCTGGAGGCGGGCGCCGCCTCCGGCGATATCCACCTGTCGGTGACCATCTTCGCCGTCCTCGCGCACAAACCCGTCTGACGGCTGAGTTCACGCCGCCCGACGGCGGAGT
>NZ_JASCXP010000349.1:0-8036 GCF_030010695.1 Nocardia sp. CC201C | reverse complement strand
CGTGGGACACGGTCACCCTCCGGTGACCGTGAGATAGATCAGCGCCACGTTCAGCGCCGAGATGATGCCCGCAACCAGCCAGGCCAGCCCGGTGGTGAACCGATGGTTGACGTCCTCGCCCATGAGCGCGCGGTCGCTGGTGAAGCGCACCAGGGGGATCAGGGCGAAGGGGATGCCGAAGGACAGCACCACCTGCGAGACGATGAGTGCCCGGGTGGGGTCGAAGCCGACGGCCAGGATGGCGAGCGCCGGAACGAGGGTCACCACGCGGCGCACCAGCAGCGGCACCGTGCGATGCAGCAGCCCGTCCATGATCATCGCGCCCGCGTACGCGCCCACCGAGGTGGAGGCCAGGCCGGAGGCGAGCAGCCCGATGGCCAGCAGCAGCGCCGCGCCCGGGCCGAGCACGTCGCGCACCGCCCCGTGGGCGGCCTCGATGGTGTCGATGCCCTCGCGCCCGCGCAGGGTCTGGGCGGCCATGAGCAGCATGGCCATGTTCACCGTGCCCGCCAGCACCATGGCCAGGCCCACATCGACCTTGGTGATCTTCAGCAGTCGAGCGCGCAGCGGACCGGGTTCGGGGCTGCCGTGCCGGTCGCGGGCCAGTCCGGAGTGCAGGTACACCGCGTGCGGCATGACGGTCGCGCCGATCATGGCGGCGGCCAGCAGCACGCTCTCGGTGCCGTCGAATCGCGGGACCAGGCCGCCCAGGGTGCCCGACGCCGACGGCGGCGCGATCACCACGCTGGCCAGGAATCCCACCGCGATGACGGCCAGCATGCCGGTGACGATCCGTTCGAAGGGCCGCTGCCCGCGCCGGTTCTGCACGGCCAGCAGGGCCAGCGACACCAGTCCGGTGATCACACCGCCCAGTAGCAGCGGCAGGCCGAAGAGCAGGTTCAGCGCGATGGCACCGCCCACCACCTCGGCGAGATCGGTGGCCATGGCGACGGTCTCGGCCTGTGCCCAGTACGACAGCCGGATCGGGCGGCCGGCCTTGGCGCGCACCGCCTCGGGCAGCGACATGCCGGTCACCAACCCGAGTTTGGCGCTGAGGAATTGCACCAGCGCGGCCATGACATTCGCCATGACGATGACCCACACCAGCAGATAGCCGAATTGCGCGCCCGCGCTGATATTCGAGGCGACATTGCCGGGGTCCACATAGGCGATGGCGGCGACGAAGGCCGGACCGAGCAGTACCGCCGCGGACCGCGCCCGCTGCCATGCGGAACGCGGCGGGTCGGCCAATACGGTAGTGCTCACAAAACAAAGTTTATGGGTTACCGAACTTATCGTTCAGCGAGCCCCCGAGAAAGAGACCAATCTCCCTGTTTCCAGGTGAAATCGATCGGCGCCCCACGAAAACGCCCCGCCCGCACCAACAGTGCGGACGGGGCGTCGAGCCTCGGATCGGCTACCGCCTACAGCCCCAGGCCGCGGGCCAGCACCGGCCACGAGTTCTTGAACTCGTCGTTCCAGTAGCCCCACGAGTGGGTGCCGGAGTTGCGGAAGTTGTAGGTCGCCGGGATACCCAGCGAATCCAGCTTGTTCTTCAGGTTGGCGGTGCAGTACTGGGTGCCCGCCTCGATCGCGCCGCCGATGATGAGCTGGTTGGCCAGACCGTACGCACCGGGCAGCGCGTACTCGCCGTTCAGCGTGTCGTACTGGCCGGGCAGGCCGTTGCCGGTGGAGATGTACAGCTCCACGCCGCGCAGCTTGTCGGCGTTGACGACCGGATCGTTCTCGACCCAGGCGGGCGAGTCCGGCGGACCGTACATGTTCTCCATCTCGCCGCCGCCCCAGACCTCGACGGTCAGGCGCATGAACTCACGGCCGACCGGATCGGCGAACTGGGCGCAGCCGGAGTAGGCGGCGGCGGCCTTGTACAGGCCCGGGGCCTTCTCGGGTAGCTGCAGGACGGTGGTGCCGGAGGTGGAGATGCCCGCGATGGCATTGATGCCGTTGGTGCCGAGGGCGGCGTCGATGAGCGGCGGCAGCTCCTCGGTGAAGAAGGTGGTCCACTTGTTGACGCCCAGATTCGGGTCGGGCTGCTGCCAGTCGGTGTAGTACGACCACTTGCCGCCGATGGGCTGGACCACGTTGACGTTCTTGTCGCCGAGGAAGCCGTTGACGATATCGGTCTTCTTCTGCCAGGAGGCGTCGTCCTGCCCGCCACCCGCGCCATTGAGCAGGTAGAGGGTCGGGCGCGGTTCCGAGGTGTCGGCGGGCCGCTGCACATCGACCGGATAGGTGGCGTCCATGGCGGCCGAGTAGACGTAGAGGCGGATGTTCCGCTCGTCCTTCATCTCGGCCTTGGTGATCCTGGACCCGTCGGGGGCCACGGGATCGGCGAGCAGCTTCTTGTTGTCGATGATCGGGTCAGCGACAGCGCTCTGCGTGCCGATGCCGGCGGTCAGACCGGTGAGTACGGCGGTGGCCGCGATGAGCGCGGCAGCACGCGCGCCGCGGCGACGGCCGACGGCAACCCCGTTCCGGACAGATCGACGAATCAATGTTTCACACCTTCGCTTCAATTCGAGTCCTGGCGACCACCCCGACCGTCGGGGATCTCCCGACGGCCTCCACACCGTGGCCAGAGCACTTCGACAGACCATACGGCCTATGCAGTCGCCACAACAGGGGTCAATGTTACGTATTCGATGCCCGGCCGTGCTCGGCTAGCCCGCCCAGTGCCTGTACCCAACCTTCCACCAAACCCTTCACCTGGTCCAAGGACAACACGGCTCCGGCGTAGTCGAATCGTGCGATGAATCCGTCCTGGGTGGTGTCGACGGTGATGTCCAGGTGCAGGTCGGGCGCGGCGGTTTCGGGGTGTACGCGGGCCGGTCGCAGATCCCGGTAGCGGAATCCGATCCGGCCCGCCGCGCCCGCGAGTTCCGGTGCGGCCGCGCCGAGGTGGCGCAGCAGGCCGAAACCCACCCCCTGCGACGGCACCGTCCGGCACATGTCACGGACGTGTTGAATCACACTTCCGGCGACCGGGCCGCCCTGGCGGATCTCGTCGAAGTCCACCGCGTTCAGCCGCAGCGGCAGCGGGTAGCTGGTGGTGAAGGCACCGATGGCGCGCTGGGCGTCGGGGTCGCCGAACAGGCGGCCGTCGGCGGGCAGCCGGACCACCGAGCCGAGCAGCTCGGCCATGCCGTCGAGGGCGGGCAGGGTGACGGCCAGCGCGGTGAGCAATACCTCGTCGATGGTGGCCTGGTAGCGCCGGGCCACGGTGTCGACCGCACCCGCGCCCTCCGCGGTGATGGTCACCGTGATCCGCCCGCGTCCCCCCGCGGGGTCGGCATCGGTGATCGGCCCGGCCTCCAGGGCATCGAGCCACCACGGCAGTTCGGCCACGATGTCCGGGTGGTCGGCGCGGCGCGCCAACTCCCGGGCGAGGCCCGCCGGATGTGCGACGGCGGCGGGTGGCGTGGCGTGGCCGCCGGACCAGGACGCGGTGAGCTCCTCGATGATGGTGCGCCACGAGGTGTCGTCCACGACCAGCCCGTTGGCGATCACCACCAGCGTGGCGGCCGCCTCGTCGACGGTCTCGGCGACGGGGTCCACCTCCTTGGCGTCGAGCAGCACGAAGCGGACATTGCGCCCCTTGTCGGGATCCAGTTCCGCGGCGGCGGCACGGATGACGCTGTCGACGAGATCGCCGGAGGTCTCCCCCGCCCAGTCGAACCGCCACACCACCGCGTCCTCCGGATCGGCGTCCGGGTACTCGAGGCTCAGGCCGTCCGCGTCCCGGCGCAGCCGGGTCCGCAGCCCCGGGTGCCGTTCGAACAGCGCGACCACGGACTGCCGCACCCGCCAGGGCGGGCAGTCGGCGGCGATATCGAGCGTGATGACGCGAATGACGAGCCCGGACGGTTCGGCGGCGAGCACATCCACCGCCCCCGGCGGCAGCGGCGACACCTCCACGGGACCGGATGGCGCGTCGGTGTCGCCGCCCCCGCCCGACACCGCCATCGCGTCCACGGGTACCGCCGGACCGAATGGTGAACCGATCACGCCGCTGTCCGACGCGCCGGTCAGGTAGCCCGACTCGGTCGACCGGCGACCCGGTTCGACGTCGCCGACGGCCTCGCCTGCCTTCGCGTCGGGATCGCGCCCCGCGTCGTCCGATGCGGGTGTGAGCCCGTCATCCGCGCCCATCGCGATCGCCTCGCCGTCTCGCGCCGCCACGGCGTCCGTCGGCTCCCGGTGCGGCGCACACGCGTCCTCGGCTGCGTCCAGCAGTTCGGCGATGCGCGGGCCGATGACCGCGAGCGCCTCGTCACCGGTCATCTGTTCGTGCGGCACGTCGATCGCGTGGTCGACGATCCGGCCGGAGACGTAGGGCTGCCAGTCCGCCGCCGTCCACTGCCGCATGGTTTCGGTGCGGTCGACGGTGGCGGTGAAGAACTGGAGATTGCCGCGGAACATCTCGGTGGGCTCCACGTCGGCCAATTCCACGCTGCGCATGGCGACCTGGTAGATGTGCCGCAGCCGCTCCGGCGTCATGGCCGCCAGCTCTCCGGCGATGGAGGCGTGCAGCGCGGCCAGCGCCGCGTCGCCGAGCTCGGTCAGATTGCCGGTGTCCGGCAGGTCGTCGACGGCGACGCCGAGGCTGGTGAACGTCTCCCGGACGGCCGACCTGAAATCGGTGTCGTCCACGCGCGGATACCCGTCCAGGATGGCCAGCAGGTCCACCCGTTCGCCCGCACCCTGCAGGCGCGTGGCCACGGCGTGGGCGAGCGTGCCGCCCAGCGACCAGCCCAGCAGTCGGTACGGCCCCTCGGGCTGCGCCCGCCGGATCTCCGCCGTATAGCGATCCGCGATATCGGCCAGCGATTCCGGCGCGTAGTCCGGCTCGGTGAGCGCCGGGGTCTGGATGCCCAGAATCGGCTGCTCCACGGGCAGGTGGCGGGTGAATCCCGAATAGCACCACGACAATCCGCCCAGCGGATGCAGCACGAACAGCGGCGGTCGCTGCCCTTCGGCACGCAGCGGCAGCACCACCGCGAGGGCAGCCGCCACGGCTGCCTCGGCGTCCTGCTCGGACTCCAGCAGGATGCCCAGTTGCCGGGCCAGACCGGAGACGGTGGCGTCGCCGAAGAAGGCCGCCACCGCGATCCGCGCCCCGGTGCGCTCGTGCAGGTCGATGACGACTCGGGTGGCCAGCAGCGAATTGCCGCCGAGCGCGAAGAAATCGTCGTCCGCACCGACCCGCTCCACTCCCAGCACCTCGGCGAAGGCGGCTGCCACCGCCTCCTCCAGCGGTGTGCCCGGGGCGCGGTACTCCCGTTGCGCCAGGACGGGTTCCGGCAGCGCGGCGCGGTCCAGCTTGCCGACCGGCGTCAACGGCACCTCGTCGAGCACCACGACAGCCGCGGGCACCATGTGCGGGGGCAGGCTGTGCGCGGCGAAATCGGTGAGCGCGTCGGGATCGACAGCCCGGTCGGACTTCCCGCGCACATAGGACACCAGCATGGTGACGCCCGCACTGTTCGCACGGCCCAGGGTGACCGCGAAGTCGACATCCGGGTGGCTGGCGAGCACCGCGTCGATCTCGCCGAGTTCGATGCGGAAGCCGCGGATCTTGACCTGGAAGTCGCTGCGCCCCACGTAATCCAGCTCCCACTGGATGGACGGCAGCGCGCGGTTGCCACTGCGATCCTGCGGTTCGGCGTACCAGCGCACCACGTCGCCGGTGCGGTACATGCGCGAACCCGGTGCGCCCCAGGGGTTCGCGACGAACCGCTCGGCGGACAGCCCGGGACGGTTGTGGTAGCCGCGCGCCAGCGCACCGCCCGCCAGGTACAGCTCACCCGCGACGCCCGGCGGTACCGGATGCAGGCGGGCGTCGAGCACCAGCGCCGACATGCCGTGCACCGGCGTGCCGATGGTGATGTGCCGACCCGGCGTCAACTGCGCGTAGGACGAGATGATGGTGGTCTCGGTGGGGCCGTACGCATTGTGGTACACGCGGCCCGGCTGCCACTTGGCCAGCAGTTCCGGGGTGGTGACATCGCCGCCGACGGACAGCATTTCGAGCTGTTCGAGTCCGTCGGGGTCCATGGTGCCGAGCACGGCCGGGGTGATGATGGCGTGGGTGACCTGCTCGGCCCGCATGAGGTCGGCCAGTTCCGGGCCGCCCATGATCTCCGAGGGCACGATCACCAGTGTCGCGCCCGTGTAGAAGGCGCACACCCACTCCAGCACCGACGGATCGAAGCTGGGCGAGCAGATGTGCAGCATCCGGTGATCCGGATGCAGGTCGTACCGCGAGGTGGCGTAGTCGGCGAGACCGCCCACACCCGCGTGCGTCACCACGACGCCCTTGGGCCTGCCGGTGGAACCGGAGGTGTAGATCATGTACGCCGGATGCCGCATCCGCAGCGGCGCACGGCGATCCGCGTCGGTCACCGGCGCGTTGGACCGCAGCGACACCAGCTGATCGGTGGCCGGGTCGTCCATGACCAGCCAATCCGCCTCGGTGGGCAGGATATCGGCGTACGCCTTGGAGGTCAGGCCGAGCATGGCACCGGAATCGGTGATCATGTGCCGCACCCGGTCCGCCGGGTAGGTCGGGTCGATGGGTACGTGCGCGCCACCGGCCTTGCTGATGGCCAGCACCGCCATCACCATGCCGAGTGAACGCGGGAAGGCCACGGCCACCAGCTTTTCCGGCCCCACGCCGCGGTCGATGAGCAGGCGTGCCAGCCGCGACGAGTACTCGTCGAGATCACCGTAGGAGATGGAGTTGCCGCGCCAGCGCACGGCGATGCGGTCACGGCCGTGCCGCAGTCCCGCGGTGAGCAGGTCGGGCAGCAGGCCGGTAGCCATGACATCGTCGCCGTGCACGTGGGTGAGCAGTTCGTACTCGACCGGATCCAGCAGCGGCAGATCGCCGACGGGGGTGTCGCGGCGGGTGGTGAGCTCCGCGAGCAGCGCGGTGAAGCGTTGCGCGAACACCTCCACCGTGGACTCGTCGAAAAGGTCACGCGCGTAGGTGAATACGGCGTAGATACCGGCCTCACCGGTCTCCCGCAGGGCCAGCGCCAGATCGAACTGCGATGTCTGCGCATCGGATTCGAGCGGGGTGATGCGCAGGCCGGGCAGGTCGAAGCTGCTGTCGTGCAGGTTCTGGAAGGCCAGCATCACCTGGAACAGCGGGTTGCGGGCGGTATTGCGCTCCGGGTTGAGCACCTCGACGAGACGTTCGAACGGCAGGTCGGCGTGCGCGAACGCGCGCAGATCGGTGTCCTTGACCTCGGCGAGCAGCTCGTCGAAGGTCAGCTCACCGGCCACCCGGGTGCGCAGCACCAGGGTGTTGACGAACATGCCGATCACATCGTCGAGTTCGGCCTCGCCACGACCGGCCACCGGGGTGCCGATGGCGATATCCGAGGTGCCCGACAGGCGGGACAGGAACACCGCCAGCGCGGTGTGCACCACCATGAACATGGTGGCGTTGCGCTCGCGCGCGATCTCCCGCAGGCCCGCCTGGATCTCGGCGCTGATCGGGAAGCTCACCGTGCCGCCGCGGAAGGAGGCCACCGGCGGGCGCGGGCGATCGGACGGGAGGTTGATCTCGTCCGGCAGATCGGCCAGTTCGGTACGCCAGTAGTCGGTTTGGGCGGCGATGAGGCTCTGTGGGTCGTCTTCCGAGCCGAGCACCTCGCGCTGCCACAGGGTGTAGTCGGCGTACTGCACCGGGAGCGGGGTCCAGGCGGGGGCGTCGCCGTGGGAGCGGGCGGCGTAGGCCAGCATGACGTCGCGGGTGAGGGGGCCCATGGACCAGCCGTCGGCGCTGATGTGGTGGGCGACGAAGACCAGGACGTACTCGGGATCGGTTGCGAGGGTGCCAGGGTCGCCGGTGTGGACAACGGGCTCGCCCGCGTGGATGCGCGGGTCGCCGGTGTCGAAGCCCGGGCCACCCGCGTGGTCACCCGAGTCGCTTGGGTGGACGCCCGAGTCACCCGTGTGGATGCCCGAGTCGCCTGTGTGAATGTGGAAAAGGGCTGCGCGGAGGGGGA
>NZ_JASCXP010000348.1:0-8081 GCF_030010695.1 Nocardia sp. CC201C | reverse complement strand
GGCGGTGCGGCCGACGAGCACCCGGCCGGGGCGCACCCCATGACGCGCGGGTATCACGGTGGTCCGGATGCCACGGTCGGCGAATCGCGGTGCGGCACCGATACCTCCGCCACGGTGACCGCCGCCGATATCGAGGATGCCGCACTCACCCTCACCGCCCGTGTCCTGCTGGTCGCGGCGGCGGCGCGCACGGAAAGCCGTGGCTGCCACACCCGTTCGGACCATCCGGAGCCCCGCGCGGAGCAGCGCCGCAGTATCGGGGTGCGGCTCGGCGAGGACGGTCGGCCGCAGTTGCTCACCGACGGCTGGGAGGAGCCCATATGGTCGCGCACCGCCGTACCCACCGCCGCGTCATGAGACCGCCCGTGGCCGCGACGGCCGAATCCGCTGCCGCCGAGCGGCATTCGGAATCGCATCGCTCGGCCGGGAAGGGGCCTACCCGCGCCGAGCACACTCGCGCCGCCGCACACGGTTGTGCCGATGCGGCCGAGCACCTTCGTACCCGCGCGGGCGGACACGCGCGGATGTCGGCACCGTTTCCGCTTCCCGGCACCGCTCGTCCGCGGCGCGGTGCTCGATCCATCGATCCAGGAGTGCAGCGATGACCCTCGATACCGGACTCGACCGCGACGAGGTGGTCGCGCTCATTCGCACCGCCCTCGACGAGGATCTGCGCTACGGGCCCGATATCACCACCGTCGCGACGGTGCCCGAGGATGCCGTGGTGAAGGCGGCGGTGGTCTCGCGGCAGGAGGGCACCGTGGCGGGGCTCGATATCGGCCTGATGGTGCTGGACGAGGTGATCGGGGCGGGCGGTTACGAGGTCACCGAGCGGGTGCCGGACGGTACCCGGGTGCGGCCGGGTGACGCCGTGCTCGGCGTCGTCGCTCCCACCCGGGGTCTGCTGACCGCCGAGCGCACCCTGCTCAATATCGTCTGCCACCTCTCCGGAATCGCCACCGCCACCGCCGCCTGGGTGGATGCCGTGGCGGGCACCCACTGCCGCATCCGCGACAGCCGCAAGACACTGCCGGGTCTGCGGTCGCTACAGAAGTACGCGGTCCGCGTCGGCGGCGGGGTGAACCACCGCATGGGGCTCGGCGACGCCGCGCTCATCAAGGACAATCACGTGGTCGCCGCCGGTTCGGTGGTGGCGGCGCTGCGGGCGGTGCGCGCCCTGAACCCCACCATCGCCTGTGAGGTGGAGGTGGACAGCCTGGAGCAGCTCGACGCCGTGCTCGCCGAGGACGTGGAACTCGTGCTGCTGGACAACTTCCCGCTGTGGGCCACCCAAGCCGCCGTGCAGCGTCGCGACGCCCGCTCACCGCACACCGAGCTGGAATCCTCCGGCGGTCTCACCCTGGATGCCGCCGCCGACTACGCCCGCACCGGCGTGGACTATCTGGCCGTCGGCGCGCTCACCCACTCCGTACGTGTGCTGGACCTCGGCCTGGACATGTAGGGGCGGCGCGTCAGTCGGAAAGCCCGAACTCCTCGGGGTCCAGCAGCAGCACCTGGCAGGCCTCCCGGATGGTGGCGGCCTCGTGCTGGTCGAAACCGCCGTCCGCATTGCCGATCATGATGCCCAACTGCACGACGGCGCGCGCCTCGGCCGGTTTGCCGGTGCACTTGGCGACCTGCTGCATGACGTAGGCGCGGCCGAACGCCGGATCCATGGCGATCCGATTGCAGTTGTCCTCGAAGAGATTTCGCAGCTCGTCCACCGGAAACTGGCGCAGCACCGGATCCGCGCCGATGAGCTGCGCCACCCGCATCCGCTCGGCCGGATCGATACTGCCGTCCGCGGCCGCCACCAGGGCGCAGATCCCCATGGTGGCGTCCCGAAAGGAGCCGCCGCGCAACTCGGTGCGCTTGGCCAGCAACTGCTCCCGCCACTTCGGCGCCTGATCGACCAGCTGGCTGATCGTGCGCGCGTTGTAGAGGAAGCGGTTCAGGAAGGCCATGACACTCTCCGAATGGGAAGACCGGGCCAGCGCCCCCCGCGCCCCGGACATGCAGATGTACGTGCAGACCCTAACAGCGGGACCGCCCACCCGACACCCGACGGATTTTGAAGGATTAAACGGAAGATGTAGCGGCCGAACGGAACCCGTGTGCGCCAGCAGGTGTGACCTCCGCGCCGCCTCGGATAGCTCGCCGCAGGTCTTACGTCCTCACGACGGGCGCGACCTGCGGCGGTGGGCCGGTAACGCGGTGTGCGGCCGCTCAGCGGTGAGTTCCCGCTCCAGCGGGGTGCGGAAGCGGGGAATAGGGCGGACCTCGCCGTACCAGTCGGTGAGCCGGGCGGCCTCGACTTCGATGTGCCGCTGCGCCTCGGAGCCGACGTCTTCCAGCAGCCGCCACACGATCTCACCGTCCGCGCGCTGCGCCCAGCCGCCGACGATGCGCCCGTCCCACCACACGGTCGGCCCCACATTGCCATTGCGGTCGAACAGTGCCGGACCGTGCGCGCCCAGATACCAATCGCGCGCCTGCCACCCCATGGGCGTCGGATCGAGGGCGGGCAGCAGCGCCGCCCACGGCTCCGGCGCGGCAACCGGTTCCAGATCGTCGGCGAGCACCAGTCCGGTGCCGCCGTCCAGGTCGACCGCGACGGTGTCCAGTCGTGCGAGGGCCTTCTTCACCTCGGCGACCGTCCACCCGGTCCACCACTTGATATCGCTCACCGGGGCCGGGCCGAACCGGTGCAGCCACTGCCGCACCAACTCCGCGCGCGCCTCGTCCGCGAGCATGGCTGGAATCCCGTCCGGAAGCCAGGATTCGACCGGCGCCCAGGTGTACTGGCTGCTGGACCACGACCCATTGGGCCGCCCCCGCACGATGCGTCCCTCCGCGCCCAGGGTCACCAGCACCCAGGTGGTGATATTCGTCGGCTTCGAATACGGCTTGCCCGGCGCGGTGTCGACCTGTGTCCGCAGCCGCGGCACATCCTTGCTCAACTGCGCTCCGGTCGCCGCCCCCCGCGTCAGCAGCGCCCGATGCGTCTCCGCCTCGACATCGGCCCACCACGCCGACACATCCCCGTCGACGACCCCGGCCTGTTCGATGAAGCGCCCGTAGGTTTTTCGCTGCTTCTCGGCCAATGCGTCGGCGCACGACGCCTGCAGTACCGGCACCGTTTCGATCGGCGCCACGAACATGGTGCGCCGCATGGCCAGCATGCGCAGCAGCGTCCGATCCTCGTACAGCGCCTTCTCCACATGCCCGGGTTCGACCGTCCGACTGCGCGCGGCCACCGAGAGGAACACCGTCGCCGGATCGGTGGCGTGCAGCACCACCATCGCCCGCGCGATCTCGGCGGCATCGTCCACCCGCGCTTCGGGAGCGAGCAGATGCCGAACCGCCAGTCGAGCGCGCCGCTGCGCGGTATCGATCGAACGCATGGGCGAATGGTAGCGGCTGGCTCCGACATCCGCGCGCCTCCGGCCCGGGATGTCACCGGTCAGTCCGCGGCGACCGCGTCCACGATATTCAGCCGGGCCGCGCGCAGGGCGGGCGGAATCGAGCCGAGCAGGCTCAGGGCCAATGCCGCCGCCACGAAGACCGGGAGCAGCGGGCCGGGTCGGGCGGTGATCTCGATGCCGAGCAGGTCGGTGGCGATGGCGGCGTAGAGGAACTGTTCGATCAGCCCGAAGACGAGGCCGAGGGCCGCGCCCACCACACCGATGGCGGCGGCCTCGGTGAGGATCATGCGCAGGGCGAAGCGGCGGGTGGAGCCGACGGCGCGCAGGATGCCGAGTTCGCGGCGGCGTTCCAGCAGCGCCAGCATGAGCGTGTTGAGCAGGGCGGTGGCGGCGATGAGGGCGGTGATCACCAGTATGGCGCGGGCCAGGGCCATGGCCTGGGTCATCGAGGCGCTGATGCCGTCGAGGGCCTCGCGCCCGGAGTAGACGAAGACCCGGGGTCCGGCGGCCGTACGCAGGTCGGAGCGCAGCTGTTCGAGATCGGCGCCCGGGGCCGCGTCGATCTGCAGGGTGGTCGATCCGGGGCGGTCGAACCAGTCCCGCATCAGGTCCAGGCTCATGGCCACGGTGCCCGCCAGCGCCGAGAAATAGGACACGGTGTCGAGCACCTCGGCGCGTTTCTCTCCGCTGGGCGTTCGCAGGGTCACCGCATCCCCGGCGGTCACCCCGAGTCGGCCCGCCAGGGAGCGGGACAGCACCAGGCCCTCACCGGCCAGCAGCCGCTGCCCCACCTCGGCGCGCAGCGCCCGGAACATGGGGTAGTTGCTGCCCGGGGCCACGCCGTACAGCAGCGCCTTGGTGCCACCGAAGGCGGCGAATGCCAACTGCCCCTCCGTCATACGCGCCACCCCCGGCACCGCCGCCACCCGCTCGGCCACCTCCGGCGGCAGCAGGTCGGTGGGCGTCTGATCCTCCGGCGTGGGACTCACCCACAGCTCGCTGTCGCCGAGACTGGCCAGGCTGTCGCGCGCCCCGCGCACGGCGTCGTCATTGGCCCCGGTGATGGTCACGGTCATACCCACGGCGATGGTGACGGTCATGAGGGTGGCCCACACCCGCCGGGGCGCGCGTTCGATATTCACCGCCGCGAGCACCCCGGCTCCGCCGCCGCGCCGCGCCACCGCCGCGGTCGCCGCCACGATCGGCCCGGTGAGCAGGAAGGCCAGCGCGATCTGCGCGCCGAACGCGAAACCCAGTGCGACAGCGGAGAACACGCCCAGCTGCGCACGCACCACCAGCAGTGTCGCCGCCGTCAGCGCCACCACCGCCACCGCGGCGGCGAATCGCGTCCACCCGGATCCGGCATCGGCTCGCGACACCCCGACGGGTGCCAGCGCCTCCACCGGGGCCACCCGGTACACCTGCCGTGCCGCCACCGCCGAGGCGCCGACGCTGGTCAGCACCGCCGCCGTGATCGCCACCGGCACCGCGTAACCCGGCAGGATGTACTCCAGCCGCACCTCCACCAGTTGGGTGACGGCGGGCGGCAGCAGGCCGATGGCCCAGCGCCCAGCGAGTATTCCCAGCAGCCCGCCCACGGCCCCGCCGGCCAGTCCCACCACGGCCGCCTCGGCGAGGGTGTCGCGCACGATGGTGCGCTTGCCGCCGCCGATGGCCCGCAGCATGGAGATCGCCGGACGGCGTTGCGCCAGCGCCATACTCATCGTGTTGTAGACCAGGAACGCCGACACCACGAAGGCGATACCGGCCCCCATGGCGGCCATGAAGCGCAGCATGAGCACGCCGTTGCCGGTATCCGCGGCGCGCGCCATGGGTTCGGCGACGATCGCCCGCCCGGCCACCACCGCAGCCACGGCCGCACGCAGCGCTCCCGCGTCGGCATCCGGTGCCGCCACGATCATGATGGAGTCGAGTTGTCCGGTGCGTCCGGCGATCCGCTGCGCCAGCGGCAGCGGCGCGACCACATAGTGGCCGCCGTTGAACCGCCCCGACTCCGCGTCCGCGAGCACGGCGGCGACCGTGACCCGCACCGAACCCAACTCGAACACATCATTTTTCGCATAGCCGAGGTCCGGACCGACCAGCACGCCGTTCGATACGCCGAGCAGCGACCCGACCACGTCGTCGGCCACGGCTCCGCTCAGTTCGCCGCCCAGTGCCGCGCCCGACCCGTCCATGCCGAGCAGCAGCACCCGCTCGCCGTCGACCGGCAGATTCGCCCGCAGCAGCGGCACCGCCGCCGCCACCCCGGGCGCAGCCGCCACCTCATCGCGCAGCGACTGCGCGAATCCGGCGTCGGTGACTCCGGAGACCTCCAGGTCCGCGGTGCCCGCCAGCCCGGCGGTCAGCCGCTGCATCGAACCGGTCACCGAACCGGAGATGGCGAACACGGCCACCAGGAAGGCCGCCGACACCGCCACCACCGCGACCGTCGCCAGCGTCCGCCCCCAGTGCACGGTGAACTCCCGCACCGTGAACAGCCGTAGTCGATCCCATGGCGCACTCACGACCGCGCCCGGTTCCGCATCGAATCCGTCATGATGCCGCCTCCCCACCGCGCGCCGTCGCGGTCCCAGGCTAAGTCGCCCGGTCACCACTGTCCACGCGATCGTGCCGAGGCGGTGCGGTACCCGCCGTGCCCACGAAATCACCGTCGTGACCGTGCTGCCGGTGGGCTGGCAGGCTGGCGCGGAACATCTTCGGTCCGCACGGTGTTGATCGAATCGATTGCGGCAGTGGACGGAGGAGATATGAGCAGCCCGGTGGACCCGTCATACGGGTGGAACGGCGACGACCTGGATCTGGACGCGTATCTGGCGCGGATCGGGTACACGGGGGAGCGCACGCCGACCCTGGACACCCTGCGCGGGCTGACCTACGCGCACACCACCGGCATTCCGTTCGAGAACCTCGAGGTCATCCTCGGCCGCGATATCCCCCTTGACGTCGAATCGGTGCAGGACAAGCTGATTCGCCGCCGTCGCGGCGGCTACTGCTACGAGCATGTCGGACTGTTCGCCGCCGCGCTGGAGCGGCTCGGATTCGAGTTCACCGGACTGTCCGGCCGGGTCACCATGGGGGCGACCGCGCTGCGGCCCGCCACCCACGCCCTGCTGCGGGTGGTCGTCGACGACCGCGCCTGGCTGACCGACGTCGGCTTCGGCTTCGGCCCCCTGGCCCCCGTCGAGCTCACCGCCGACCGGGGCGAATTCGCCCTCGGCGCCTGGCGTTACCGGCTCGACCGCGCGAGCGGACCCCTCGACGTGGAGCAGTGGACGCTGCACCAGTACGGCCGCGACGGCTGGGTCGACCGCCACACCGTCGCCGTGAGCCCGCAGTACCGCATCGACTACGCGGTCGGAAACCACTTCGTCTCGACCTCGCCGCGTTCCCCGTTCACCACCCGCCCGTTCGTGCAGCGCTTCCTGCCGGAGGTGCACCACGTCCTCGACGGCACCGTCTGGACCACGGAGTATCCGGACGGCAGCGGCGATACGCGCGAACTGGAGCTCACCGAGCTGCCGAAGATCCTCGCCGAGGTCTTCGATATCGAGCTGACCGACGCCGACGCGGCGGAACTGGCGCGCGGGCAGTGGGCGGCGCGTCGGGAATAGTGATCCTCACCGCACACCGACACGCGCGTTTCCGCAGCTGGTAACGCGATAATCACCCGAATGCGATGAGGATCTCAGCGAGATCTCAGTCATATCTCGCGCTGACGTCGGCGCGGCGCGCGCGGCCCGCTACACTCGTGCGGGGAACACGCGGGCAACCGCCCCGGCACAGTCATTCATCGCGGAGAACTTCGGAGTAGTGTCATCGAAACCGGCCAAGTGATCGCAGGGCATTACCGCCTGGTCGAACGGATTGGTAGCGGCGGCACAGGCGTCGTCTGGCGAGCCGTCGACGAGAGGCTGGAACGGTCGGTGGCGATCAAGCAGATCCTCACCCAGCCGACCCTGTCCGAAGCGGATAAGGAAGTAGTGCGTCAGCGCGCGGCCCGAGAGGCCCGCAACGCCGCCCGCTTCCAGCACCCCAATGCCATCGTCGTCTTCGACATCACCGAGCATGAGGGTGACCCGTGCCTGGTCATAGAGTATCTGCCCTCGCAGAGCCTCGCCGTCGTGCTGTCCTCACAGGGCACGCTGCCGCTGCCGCAGGTGGCGCGCATCGGCGAGCAGGTGGCCTCGGCGCTGATCGCCGCCCATCGCGCGGGCATCGTGCACCGGGACGTCAAGCCCGGCAACATCCTGCTCGGTGACAACGGGGCGGTGAAGATCACCGACTTCGGCATCTCCAAGGCCAAGGGCGATGTGACCCTGACCGCCACCGGACTCATCTCCGGTACCGCCGCCTACCTCGCCCCGGAGGTGGCGCGCGGAGCCGAGCCGACCCCCGCCGCCGACGTCTTCGCCCTGGGCGCGACGCTGTTCCACGCGCTGGAGGGGGAACCGCCCTACGGCACCAACCCGAATCCGCTCGCGCTGCTGTACGCGGCCGCCAACGGTCAGCTGAGCGAGCCGCGCAACGCCGGTCCGCTGGAGGATCTGTTGCGTCGCCTGCTGAGCTTCGAGCCGGAGGACCGGCCGAGCATGCACGAGGTGCGCGACCGCATGGCGGACTTCGCCGAGGTCG
>NZ_JASCXP010000347.1:0-8085 GCF_030010695.1 Nocardia sp. CC201C | reverse complement strand
CGGGTTCGGCGGGCGAGAGCAGACCCGCCCGCACCCGCCGATCCAAGCCGGGTTCCGCCGCCCGCACGCCCGCCCGGTCGAGCAGGCGCAGTGCGCGATCCGCACCCGGGTTCGCACTCTGTGCCGCCGCGTCGGAGTCCGCGCGCTGTTCAGCCGCCGCAGCCGAGCCGGAAGGACGCCGAACGCCCTCGGACCGATCACCTCCGCTTCCGGAGGCCGCTCGTGCAGCACTCGCCGCTGCTTCGACGGTGGTTCGCGATGTTCCCGTAGCATCCCGAGGCGCATCGGCCCCACCGCTGACGATCGGTCGCGCACCGCCCACCGCGCTGTCGCCGCCGGGCTGCGCTGCCGTACTCGCCGCGACGGCAGGCGTTGCTCCCGGGCCGCTCTCGGCGAGTCCCGCGAGTTTCGCGTTCACCCAGTCGGCGATCGTCCGCAGGTCGGCGGCGTCGGCGGTGTCGAGAGCCACGGTCAGCGTTTCGGCGGCGGTGAAGACCTCCGCGCCGGTGACGGATTGCAGGCGGGCCGCGAAGTCGGGCCAGCGGGTCAGAGAGGCGGCTCCGAATTCGAGGGCGGCGTCCTCGCCGGGCCAGCCCTCGGAGAGCGGGGCCAGCATGCCGCCCGCGACCCAGGAGGCACCCGAACCCACGGCGGGGTCGTACAGCGTGACCCGCCAGCCGGATTCGGCCGCCCGCCACGCCACCGACAGGCCGATCACGCCGCCACCGACGACGGCCAGGGTCCGCACCAGATCCACCTCACTCGGCCCCGCATCGGGGCCACCTACTCGGCGCGGTCCGGGTCCGGGATTCCGTCACGGTCACCCGCGACTCGCGCCGCCTCATTTCTCGACTACCCACGGTAGCGCGACACCCACCCACCACCGCACGAACCCCGTGCCCACCAGCCACCCAGCATCGGCGGCCGAAGGCCGGATGTGCGCCGCGGACCCGCCTCCCCCGCACCACCCGACCACACGCGCAGCCCAGTCGACTCCGGAGCAGGCAGCCCGACATGCACCACCGACCCCACCTCCCGGACCGCGTGAGACCACGTGCCGCGGACCGCAGCGGCACCGACGTTCTCGCCACAACCCCGCCGATGTGGCCGCCAGCATCGCTTCCCCTCGACCGGGCCGGGCCGACTCGCTATCTCGGCTGTCGTGGGCGCATGACGGCGAATCCAGCGGCCGCCGGGCACACGGCAGGCATGGCGCACAAGGAAGGCATGGCGCGATCCGGTACCAACGGCGTCGCTGCGGGCGCATTGTCGAATTGGCAGCCTCCGGGCGTGCGACTACCGTCGAATGGGTGCAACCCTCCCATCCGAACCGGCCCCTGCCTCCCCGGGAGCGCCTGGCGAGTGCGCGCCTGTACCTGTGCACCGATGCGCGCCGGGATACCGGGGATCTCGCGGCGTTCGCCGAGGCGGCGCTGGCCGGCGGCGTCGACATCATTCAGCTGCGGGACAAGGGGTCGGCCGGGGAGAAGCGGTTCGGCACGCTGGAGGCCAAGGCCGAGTTGGGGGCGTTGGCGGAGCTGAAGGCGGCCGCGCGGCGGCACGGGGCGCTGGTGGCGGTGAACGACCGCGCCGATGTGGCCTTCGCGGCGGGGGCGGATGTGCTGCATCTGGGGCAGAACGATCTGCCGCCCTGGTACGCCCGCCATATTCTCGGCCCGGACGTCGTAATCGGCCGTTCCACGCACAATCGCGCCCAGGCCGGGCTCGCCGCCATCGACGAGCACATCGACTACTTCTGCACCGGCCCGGTCTGGAACACCCCGACCAAGCCGGGCCGCACCGCCTCCGGTCTGGAGCTGATCCGCTCCACCGCCGAGGCCCATCCGACCCGGCCGTGGTTCGCCATCGGCGGCATCGACGACCAGCGGCTGCCGGAGGTGCTCGCGGCCGGGGCGACCCGTGTGGTGGTCGTGCGCGCCATCACGCACGCCGACGACCCGGAGGCGGCCGCGCGCGCTCTGAAACAGCGCCTGCTCGACAACGCCGCCCGCTGAGACCGGCGGGCGACGCCCGTGATTCAGCCGTAGAGCTCGACGAAGCGATCCAGCGAGCGTTCGATATCGCCGCGCAGCGCCTTGGCGACCACCGAGCCGATGGGCCCGAACAGCGGTGCGCCGCCGAGTTCGAAGTTGGCCGTCACCTTCGACCCGGAACCGGCCGGGGCCACGTCGAGTCGGATGCCGAATTTGGTGCCGCCGATGCCCGCGCCGGTGAGCACCAGTCGGCTCGGCGGTTCGGCGGTCTCGACGATCCAGGTGACGCGGTTGCGGAAGCCCTTGACGGTGGCCACGCCGACCAGCCGGGTGCCGGGGGTGAGGTCGTCGGGCACGGTACCGCGCCAGCCCTCGTGCAGGGTCAGCCACTTATCGAGTTCGGGCAGGTCGGAGGCGCGGGCCCAGGCCAGGTCGGGCGCGATGGGGACGTCTACGGAGACCTTCAGCTTTGCCACGTACTGGATGGTATCTGTTACATGACGTAGCTCTAATGAACGGGTGTTGTGAAATCGCCTACCCGACCGCCTCCAGCCGGATGGGGACGCCATTGAGGTGCGACATGCCCGCCAGCCGCTCCACATCCGAGACATCGGTGGACATGAGGTCGTTGACATTGGCTCCGCCCGCGGCATTGGCCCGCCGCCAGCCGCCCCGGTGCCCCCATCCGTGCGGAATCGCCACGGCACCCTCGGTCATATCCTCGCTGAGCCGGGCGACCACCTCGATGGAACCGTGCGCGGAACTGACCCGGCACCGCTCACCATCGGAGATCCCCGCCGCGGCAGCGTCTTTGGGATGGATCCGGGCGGCATGCTCACGATCCCCGCGCATGAGCGCGTCCACATTGTGCATCCACGAGTTGTGGGATTTCAGCTCTCGCATGCCGATGACCCGCAGCGGGTACTCGGGATCGGCGGCGGGCGGCACCAGATCGCGCAGCTCGGCAATGATCGGCTCGGGAGCCAGCCGCACCCGACCGCCCCTGTGCCGCACCACATCTCCCAGCACCCCGGTGTCGATGTGGTCGGCCAGCACCACCCCGTGCGGATGTCGGCGCAGCATGCGCAGACTCACACCGCCCCGGCGCAGCCCGAACCAATCGCCGTAGGGCCCGGTGCGCAGGGCCAGGTCGACCAGCAGGGTCGGACTCGGCCGGGCCGCGCGGCCGCCCGGAACCCGATTGCGCAGCACGCTCAGCAGCCGCCCCGCCGGGGACGCGGGGCCCACGGCGAAGGGCTGCACGCCGATGCGCAGCGCGATGTTGTCGATGATCCGCCACTCCTCGCGCGCCTCACCGTAGGGCTCCACCACCCGCTCGGTGTACTGCGTGTACGGGATGGGCGACAGCGCGGTGAAGGGCAGTGGAACGTCGTCGCGCTCCAGGAAGGTGGTGGCCGGGAGAATGTAGTCCGCCAGGCGATTGGTGTCGTTGACATAGAGGTCGATGGCGACGAACAGATCGAGTTCGCCCAGGGCGGAAGCCAATTCGCGGCCGTTGGGCACCGACAGCACCGGATTGCCCGCCGAGGTGAACAGCGCCCGCAGCTGACCGGGTCCGGGCGTGGTGATCTCCTTGGCCATCACCGCCGCCGGGAAGGTGCCGAGCACATCGGGGAAGTCGCCGATGCGGGAACGGTGCTTGCCGTACCGGATGAACCCGAGCCGGGCGTTCAGCCGCGACACCGCGACCAATTCCTTGCCGAACACCGAGCCGCCCGGCGCGTCGAGATTCCCGGTCACCAGGGCGAGCGCGTCGATGAGGAAGGCCACCAGCGTGGCATGCCGCCCGAGGCAGGAGCCGGTGCGTCCGTAGACGGCCGCCGAGTCCGCGCGTGCTAGTTCCCGGGCCAGCGCGCGCACCCGATCCGGCTCCAATCCGGTTGTCGCGGACGTGCTCTCGGGCGTGAACTCGCGCACCGCCGCCCGCAGCTCCCGCACGCCCGCCGCCTGTCGGCGCAGCGCCTGCCGATCCTCCAGCCCCTCGTCGAAGATGACCTGGAGCAGCGCTGCCAGCAGCCAGGCGTCCGTGTCCGGACGCACCCCCACATGCTCGAACAGGCGCGCCGTCTCGGTGCGCCGCGGATCGACCACCACCACGCGCCCACCGCGCTTGGTGATGGCGAGCAGTTTCTCGCGGATTCGCGGCGCGCTCATCGCACTGCCGTGCGACACCACGGGATTGGCACCGATCATGAGCAGGAAGTCGGTGCGGTCCAGATCCGGCACCGGCGCGGTGGTCATGGAGCCGTACAGCAGCTCACTGGCCACGAACCGATTGTTGATGTCCTGCGATCCGGCCGAGTACACGTGCCGCAGCCCGGCCGCGAGCTGGAAACCCACCATCCACAGGGTGTGCGAGTACGAGAAGGCCGACGGATTGCCGAAATACCAGCCGAGCGCCTCGCGACCGTGCGCGCGGATCACCCCCCGCAGCCGCTCGCCGATCTCGTCGAGCGCCGTATCCCACGACACCCGCTCGAAATCACCGGACTCCGTGCGCCGCAACGGATACAGCACCCGATCCGGGTCGTTCTGGATCTCGCTGAACGCGATGCCCTTGGGGCAGGCGAATCCGCGCGAGAGCGGATGCTCCCGGTCGGGTCGCAGCTGGACCAGCCGCCCGTCGGAGACGGTGGCGATCAGCCCGCAGAGCGGTTCGCAGATCCGGCAGTAAGTGGCGATCTCACGGGTGCTGCTCACCCCTCAAGACAACACCTGCGCCAGCGTGAGCAACAACACATTTCCGACCAGATTCGGGGCCGCCGGTATCGATTCGCTGATCCGCGCCGCGGGCTCGCCGTCCCCCTCGGTATGCAGCCAGACGAACCCGTGATCGGCCAGCTCCAGGGTGCGGGGCAGCGCCGCGGCAACCGCCGAGATATCGGTCAGCCCGTTGAAGGTCACCCGCTTCGGCGTGGCGCGCAGGGTCGGCCAGGCGGCGGCGAAACCGGGGTGCAGCGGTCGCGCCGGCACCTCGTCCTCGGGCACCCAGGCCAGCGCCGTGCTCTCGGCATTGCCGCGGGTGCGCAGGGTCTCGGCGGCATCGGCGACAACCGTGGTGTAGGTCCACCCGCTGGGCGCGGTGGCGGTGACCCGCCAACCGCGCACCCGAATGGACGCGGCCGGGATGCCCGCCTCCTCCTCGGCCTCGCGGACCGCCGCGTGCACGGTGGTCTCGTGGCTGTCGCGCGCGCCGCCCGGCAGCGCCCAGGTGCCGCCCTGATGACTCCAGGCCGCGCGGTGCTGAAGCAGCACCGCCGAGCCTCCGCCCGCCAGTGGGGCGCGCAGCAACAGTCCGGCAGCGCCGAATCGACCCCATTGGCGGGTGCCGTCGGGGCTGTCCGCCCAGCCGTCGCCGTCACCGCGCATCCGTCATGTCCTCCACCTGGTCCACGCCACGGGCGGCGACCCACGGAAAGGTGTTCGCCGCGCGCGGCACAAGACCACAATATGCTCAATCGACCGACAAGCAGTCGAGCGATCGTTTCCGGCCCGTGGGAGGTGAGCATGGCTCGCATCGAGCAGCAGCGGCTCGACGAGCTGTCGCCGCGCGCGGCAGCCGCCCTGGTGCGGGAGCGGCTCGACACCACCGAGCTGCGCGCCTTCGCGCGCTCCTCCCCCGCCAAGCTGATCGCCATCGGGTTACTGCTCCTGGGGTTGTGCGCGGCGGCCGGGGCGGTCACCGCGACCGGCGTGAACGATCGACAGCATGCCCTCGACGCCCTGCTCGAGCAGGCCGAACCGGATGCGAATTCGGCACAGCGGCTCTACACCGCGCTGTCGATGGCCGACGCCTCGGCCGGAACCGCCTTCATTTCCGGCGGTCTGGAACCGAAGCCGGTGCGCGAACAGTACAGCCGGGCCATCGGGGAGGCGGCCGCGGAACTGGTGACCCATTCCAACTACTCCAGCGCCGACGACACGCAACTGCGCACCGGCATCGCGAGCGGACTGCCGGTGTACACCGGACTCATCGAGACCGCGCGGGCCAACAATCGCGCCGGGCAGCCGGTGGGACCGGCCTATCTCAGCGAGGCGTCGCATCTCATGCAGGCGACGCTGCTGCCCATGGCCCAACGGTTGCAGGAGAACCGGGCGGCCGCCATCGGCGAGATCCAGCGCACCCATGTGCGCCCGCCGTGGCCCGCCATCGCGCTGCCGCTGCTGGCGGTGGCGGCGCTCATCGCGGCGCAGCTGTTCCTGGCCCGCCATTGGAACCGGGTCCTCAATCCCGGTCTGCTACTGGCCACCTGCACCATGGTGATCCTGCTGACCTGGACGGTGGTGGCGGGCGGCATCTCCGCGGTCGCGACCACCGATGCCCGGGACAGCGGCTCCGGCCCGACCGCGACGCTCACCGAGGGCCGCATCCTGGCCCAGCAGGCCCGCACCGCCGAAACCCTGAAACTGGTGCGCCGCGACGCCGGGGGCGACTACGACCGCACCTACGACGCGGCCATGAGCCGACTGCGCGAGCTACTCACCGGCTACCCGTCGCAGGCACCCGCCGCCACCGAGATCACCAGCGCGGTCGGCGCGCTGGACCGCTGGCGCGCGGCACATCAGCGGATGAACGAGGCGCTGGGGCGCGGCGACTTCATCGGCGCGGGGGCGGTGGCCACCGGGCCGGGAGCCGATGAGGCGGGCGCGCAGGTGGCGGCGCTGGACCGGGCGCTGGCCAATGGCATCGCCGCCACCCGCGACGCGCTGCGCCAGGACACCGCGCACGCCGCCCGGGTCCTCGACCTGCTGGCCCCGGGCGCGCTCGTACTGGCCACCGCGGCGGCCGTACTGGTGGCGGCGGGCCTGTGGCCTCGACTACGGGAGTACCGATGAGACGCCGACTACTCCTGCTCACCCTGGCGGCGCTGGTGGCCGCCGGATGCCACGGCGAGGACAGCGCCGCACCGCCGCCCACCCGGGTACCCAGCTTCACCGATCCGCCGCTGCCGTCGGGAGCCGTTGCCGCGCAGCCGCATACGTCCCCGCCGCCGGAACAGGTCACCTGCTCCGATCCGACCGCCAGCCTGCGCCCGGACGGGCGCGGCGGCCCCGCCGTGGACGCCATCCGCGCCCGCGGCCGCCTGCTGGTCGGGCTCGACCCGGGCAGCAATCTGTTCAGCTTCCGCGATCCCGCCACCGGCACCCTGTCCGGCTTCGACGTCGGCATCGCGCGCGAGATCGCCCGGGACCTGCTCGGCGATCCGGAGAAGATCGAATACCGCATCCTGGGTTCGGCCGACCGGGAACAGGCGCTGGCCGAGCACACCGTGGACGTGGTGGTGAAGACCATGACCATCACCTGCGAACGGCGACAGCGGGTGTCGTTCTCGACGTCGTATCTGCAGGCGCACCAACGGGTGCTGACCGTGCGCGATACCGGCATCGGCGGACTGGCCGACCTGGCGGGGCGGCGGGTCTGTGTGGTGGGCGGCACCACCTCGCTGGACCGGATCCGCCGCCAGCAGCCCGCGGCGTCCCTGCTCACCGTGCCGAGTTGGGCCGACTGCCTGGTGGTGCTGCAGCAGCGACAGGTGGACGCCATCAGCACCGACGACACCATCCTGGCCGGACTGGCGGTCCAGGATCCGCTCACCGTCGTGACCGGGGAGGACCTCAGCACCGAGCAGTACGGCATCGGCATTCCGAAGGATCAGGAAGATCTGGTGCGCTTCGTCAACGGCACCCTGGAACGCATTCGCGGCGACGGCACCTGGGACCGCCTCTACCAGCGTTGGCTGGCACCGCAACTCGGCACAGCCGCCATCCCCCCGCCGCCGAGATACCGGGACTGAGCCATGAGCGAACCGTCCGAACATCAGCGAGGCAGCGACGACGCACCGACACCCGGCGACGCCGAGGAGGGTGCGACGGAGGCCACCGCCCGCCCGGCGCGGACGGAACTCACCTTCCGTGCGGCACCCTCCGACGAACCCGGCGGCAATACCGAATTCGCAACCCGCCGAACATCATCCGGCGAATCCGGCGGCGACACCGCATACGCGCGGCGTGGGAAACGGGCGGACGCGGGCGGTGGCGGCACCGAACTCACGCCCCGGCCGACCACCGG
>NZ_JASCXP010000346.1:0-8087 GCF_030010695.1 Nocardia sp. CC201C | reverse complement strand
GCATCGAACGCAACCGCATCGAGCCGGAGCGCCGACGACGCCTCGGACGCGACAACCGACGCGGCACCGAAACGCACCCGCGCTCGCCGCGCCAAGGCGGATACCGCCGCGGCCGATGCGGGTGCCACCGCGGGAGACACCACGTCCAACGGGTCGGCGGCCGGGATCGTGGAGGGGGCCGCGCCCGCGCAGCGGCGGCGTCGGCGGAAGGCGGAGGAGGGTGCGGTCGTGACGGCCGAGGCCGACACCGCTGTCGCCGCGACGGCCTAGTCGGGCGGATCGGATAGTCTCGCAGACGTGCTCGCACCAGAGCGGCGGACGCGCGCCGATATCGTCATCGCCGCCGCGATCGCCGCTCTGGTGGCGATCGCGGCGGTCGTGGTGTGGTGGACCAGCGACGCGCGGAGTACCGAATCGGTCACCGCGGACCGCACTCTCACCTCCCCGCCCACCCCGGATCACCTCCCCTCCGACCTGCGCGAACTCTGGCACGCCCCGGACGGGGCGGCACAGCGCGCGCTGACGGTCGGCGGGGTCGCGGTGACCGCCGACGGCAGCACCGTGACCGGCCGCGATCCGCGCACCGGCGAACAGGTGTGGATGTACCGCCGCGACCTGCCCCTGTGCGGGGTGGAGTCGCAGTTCGGCATGGTCGTGGCCACCTACCGCGACGATCGCGGGTGCAGCCAGACCACCCAGCTCTACGGTGAGACCGGGGCGCGGCAGACCGCCCGCTCCAGCTATATGGACGATCGCGTCGAACTGACGGTGGACGGCACCCATGTGCTGGCGCTCGGCCCGCGCCGGCTGGAGATGTGGCGCTCGGATCTGGTGCGCACCCTCGAGTACGGGTACGTCGACGCCCCGGTCAACCCGAACACGCAGCCCCGCAGCGGATGCCGATTCCTTTCCGCCGCTTCGAGTTCCAAGAATCTGGCGGTGCTGGAACGCTGCCCGGACGAGGACGCCGACCGGCTCACCGTGCAGAACTCGGCCCCCAAGGACGCCACTGTGCCGGATGTGCACAGCTCCCACGTGCTCACCGCGCCCGGCGGCGCGGACGAGAACGCCCGGGTGCTCGCGGTCTCCGACAGCCGGGTCGCGCTCTACCTACCCCGAAGCGGTTCCAGCGAACCACGATTGGCGCTGTACGACATCTCCGGCAACCCGGTCGCCAACTATCCGCTCCCGGCGGATCTCACCGACGGGGCGCGCACGGCCCGGATCGGCTCGACCGTCTACGCGTTCACCGGCAACAGCCTGATCGCCTTGAACTCCACCACGCTCGCACCGAGCTGGATTCTGGAAAGCGTGCTCGGCACCCCGGCGCTCATGTCGGGCCGCCTGCTGGTCCCGGTCGCCGACGGCCTCGCCGCCGTGGCCCCCGACACCGGTGCGACGAGTTCGCTGATTACCGTGCGGCGCAGCGACTATCACGGCGAACCGATCTCGGTGGCGGTGGTGGGGCCGACCGTGCTGGAGCGGCGCGGCGGACAGCTGTACGCCCTCGGCGGCGGGGACGCCCCGTAACGCACCACCGGCACGCCCGCGTCCCCCGCGCCCGAACGGTCGTCAGGCATGATCGGTTTCATGGCCGACAACGAACACCGCCTGGTCCTGCTGCGACACGGCGAGACCGAATGGTCACGGGCCCGCAAGCACACCGGCCGCACCGACCTGCCGCTGACCGCTGCCGGCGAAGCGCAGGCGCGCACGGCCGCCAAGATCCTGGAAGGGCTGGCGCTGCGCGACCCGCTGGTGATCAGCAGTCCCCGGCAGCGGGCCGTGCACACCGCCGAACTGGCCGGATTCCCCGCCGACCGCGTCGACGACGACCTGGCCGAATGGGATTACGGCGACTACGAGGGCATCACCACGCCGCAGATTCGGGAGCACGATCCGGATTGGACCATCTGGACCGGCACCGTTCCCGGTGGTGAGACGGCCCCGCAGGTGAGCGCGCGCGCCGACCGCGTGCTGGACCGGGTGGGGCCGGAGCTGCGCGACCACGACGTGGTGCTGGTCGGCCACGGCCACTTCTCGCGCGCCCTCATCGCCCGCTGGCTGGACCTCGAGGTGCGGGAGGGCCGCCGGTTCTTCATGTCCACCGCCGGGGTGAGCGTGCTGGGCCACGATCACGACGCGCGTACGCTGCGGGCGCACAATCTGATCGCACATCTGGACGACCTGTAGAAGGGCTTTTCTGTGAAAGGACTTGGATGATCCGCCGCGCCACGCCCGACGATATCCCCGCCCTCGTGGAACTGGTGTACGACCTGGCCGAATACGAGAAGGCGCGCGAGGAGTGCCACCTCACCGCCGAGCAACTGCGCACCGCGCTGTTCGGCCCCGCACCCGCGCTGTTCGCCCATGTGGCCGAGGGGCCGGAAGGCGTGGTCGGCTGCGCCATCTGGTTCCTGAACTTCTCCACCTGGCGGGGTGTGCACGGGATCTACCTGGAGGACCTGTACGTCAAGCCGGAGGCGCGCGGGCGCGGGCTGGGCCGGGCACTTCTGGTGGCGCTCGCGCGGGAGGCCGCCGCGCAGGGGTACGGGCGGGTGGACTGGTCGGTATTGACCTGGAATACGCCGTCCATCGAGTTCTACGAATCGCTGGGCGCGGTCGGCCAGAAGGAGTGGATCGGCTACCGGCTCGAGGGCGATGCGCTGACCGGACTGGCCGCCGAATCCTGAGAGATTCGCGATCCTGAGAGATTCGCGCCGACCCGTCGATTTCGCTTGCCCCCGCGCGTCGAAGAGGTGGATGGTCCGAACAGCGGACCGCACGACGCAGGAGGGACACCATGCCGAAGTACGTGGCACTCATCTTCGACGACGCGCGTTGGGAGAATCCGGAACCCAGCATGCTGGAGCCGGTGTTGCAGCAGCACTACGAGTTCGAGAAGCGCAACGGCGAGGCCGTGCTCGGCGGTGAGGCGCTGGCCTGGCACACCACCGCCACCAGTATCCGGCCCGACGGCAGCGGCGGCTTCCTGGTCACCGACGGCCCCTTCGTGGAGACCAAGGAGAACCTGGGCGGCTTCTACCTGCTCGAGGCCGCCGACCTGGACGCCGCCATCGAGATCGCCAAGCAGATCCCCATGCCGCCCGACTGCGGCGTGGAGGTCCGCCCGGTCCTCGACTACTGACCATGGCACCCGTCGACGCCGGGCGACCGGACCCGGGATCGGACGGCGGCGGGCATCGGCCCGGCCACGCGAGTCCACATGACCGGGACGGCACCGCGAATCTCAGCGGCGGAACGCGATCCGGACCAGGGGGTCGCCCGGTGGGCGTCGACACGGCCGTGGCCGCGGCGGTGGCGGATGCGCATCGGTGCGAGTGGGCGTTCGTGCTCGCGGCGACCTTGCGCGTCACCCGGGATCTGGATCTGGCCGAGGAGTGCGTGCAGGACGCGTACGCGCAGGCGCTGACGCGGTGGGCGGTCGACGGGGTACCCGCGAAACCGGGCGGCTGGCTGACCACCACCGCCCGGAACCGGGCGCTCGACCTGCTGCGCCGCCAATCCACGCTGCGGCGACGGCTGCCGCTGCTGGTGTCCGACGAGACCGGTGCGGACCCGGCCGACGCGGCGCTGGCGGTGGCGGAGATCCCCGACGACCGGCTGCGCCTCATCTGCACCTGCTGCCATCCGGCGTTGTCGATCGAGGCGCAGGTGGCGCTGACCCTGCGGCTGGTGTGCGGGCTCACCACCGCCGAGGTGGCGCGGGCCTTCCTGGTCAGCGAGCCGACCATGGCGGCCCGGATCACCCGGGCCAAGAAGAAGATCGCCGCGGCGCGCATCCCGTACCGGGTGCCCGCCCCCGCCGACCTGCCCGAACGCATCGACGCCGTGTTGACGGTCGTGCACCTGCTGTTCACCACAGGCCACACCGCACCGTCCGGGGACGCCCTGATCCGCCCCGACCTCGCCGACCGCGCCACCGACCTGGCCCGCATGCTCCGCCTGCTGCTGCCCGGCAACGCCGAGGTGACGGGCCTGCTCGCCCTCATCCTGCTCACCGACGCCCGCCGCGACACCCGGGTGGACGCATCCGGGGCCATGGTGCCGCTGGCCGACCAGGACCGCACCCGATGGGACCGCACCCGCATCGCCGAGGGCCTGGCCCTGGTCCGCGCGGCACTGTCGGGCTCGCCCCACGGGACCGGTCCCCGTACCCGCGACTCCCCCGATGACGCCCACCCTGAGCCCGGACCACCGCCCGCCCCCTCCGACAGACCACGACCGTTCGACACCACCCACCCCGACCACGCAGAATCCCCCACCGAACCGCACCCCGCACCACCCGACAGGCCACAACCGTCCGACACCACCCACCCCGACCACGCAGAATCCCCCACCGAACCGCACCCCGCACCCTCCGGCGGGGCGGTGGCCGGAGGCGGCAGCTCGCGCCACCGCGCCGGGTCGTATCCGACAGCGCCCAGCCGGTACGCGCTACAGGCCGCCATCGCCGCCGTACACGCCGAATCCCCCAGCTACGCGGCCACCGACTGGCACGACATCCTCGGCCTCTACGACATTCTGATCCAACGCTGGCCCTCCCCCGTGGTGGCGCTCAACCGCGCCGTCGCGCTCGGCATGGCCGAGGGCCCCGCGGCAGGACTCGCCGCCCTCGAACCCCTCACCGCGGAACCGCGATTGGCCGCCTACCCGTACCTGCCCGCGGCCCGCGCCCACTTCCTGGCCCAACTCGGCCGCACCGACGCGGCCCGCCTGGCCTACGAGGAGGCCATCCTGCTCGCCGACAACGCCCCGCAGCGCGGGTATCTCGCGGCCGAGCTGGCACGGCTGCGCTGAGCCCCGACGTCCGCACGGAGCACCGTCCCGCACAGCGGTGTGGAGCTCCCGGCGACGGCGGCTCGGGGTGATAGGCAAACTACTGGACAGGCGACCAAAAGCCGTCCGTGTGGCGATCAGGGGCCATTGCGGCCCATGCCGGAGCGCTACTTCGACAGGTCGTACCCGGCCGCCATCCAGCGCGTGGAGGCCGGGGCGAACAGGGCCACCAGGGCGGCGAGAGTGACCAGGGCCAGGGGAGCGCCGAGTTCGGGGCGGTCGGAGGTGAACATGTAGTAGGCGACGCCGAGCAGCAGTAACTGGGTGAGGACGGCGATGGCGCGGCCCCAGCGTTTGCCGCGCAGCAGGCCGACACCGGCCGCGAACACCGCACCGCCGACGATCGCGGCGTACGCGGCGGTCAGGTAGCTGTTGCCGGAGTTCTGCGCCGAGCCGTTGATGCCCGCCACCACCAGCGCAACCATGGCCACCAGGCCCGATGCGCCCTCCAGGGTCACCAGCGCGCCCGCCACGCGCACCGTCCTCGGCACGACGTCGGTCGCGCTCGCGTTCTCCGCACCGGAGTTCTGCTCAGCCACCCGCCCAGCCTATCGACCGGGATCAGCCCGGCACGAGGCATGCGGGCGGATCGCACATCGGTTCGCTCAGTAGGCTCCTCAGAGTGCGGACGCTGTTGATCGTGAACCCCAATGCCACCTCCACGACCCCCGAGACACGCGATCTGCTCGCCCACGCACTGGAGAGCCGCACCCAGCTGACCGTGGTACACACCGAGCACCGGGGGCATGCGGCGGAGTTGGCGCAGTGGGCCGCCGATATCGAGATGGACCTCATCGTGGTGCACGGCGGCGACGGCACGGTCAACGAGACGGTCAACGGATTCCTGCCGTTGCCGGGAGCCACCAACCAGCGCGAGCGGTTGCCACGTTTGGGGATCATTCCGGGCGGTTCCGCGAATGTCTTCGCCCGCGCCCTGGGGATCGATCCGGATCCGGTGCGCGCCACCAACCAGTTGATCGATCTGCTCAGCGTGGACAAGGACCGTCGCATCGGTCTCGGCGTCGCCGATGACCGCTGGTTCATTTTCAGCGCCGGTGTCGGACTCGACGCCGATGTCTGCGAGGCCATTGATGCCAAGCGCGCCAACGGACATGCCGCGACCCCGAGCCGCTATCTGCGAACCACCGTCAAACAGTTCTTCAAGGCCAAACGACGCGATCCCATGGTGCGCGTGGTGATTCCAGGTCACGAACCGGTCACGGAAGTGCATTACGCATTCGTGACCAATGCGAGCCCGTGGACCTACCTCGACAACACGCCGGTGCGGACCAACCCGGGCACCTCCTTCGAAACCGGTCTCGGGGTGTTTGCCATGCGCACCATGGCCCTGCTGCCCACCCTCCGCATCGCTCGACAGTTGCTGGCCCCCAATGGAAACCCCAAGGGGGACAAATTGTTTCGCGTGGACGACAGCCCGTCGGTGCGCGTCGAAGCGAGCGAGCCGATCGGTTTGCAAATCGACGGTGACTTCATCGGCCGACGCAACATGGTGAATTTCACAGCCGTACCCGATGTACTGGAAGTCGTCGCGCCGCAGCCGTAGTCGACCCGACACACCTGAGAAACATCGCCGTTGGGCTGCGAAAACCCGAACGAGCGAGTACAAATGATCAGGCAGACCCTCGATGTAGGGGTCTTACAGCGTGAGCTTCCCCACGGTGCACCACACATCTCTTGACATCTACGGTGTTCGTGAAAGCATTCACAAGCAACCGTGCGGAAACATTCGAGTCGCACAAGTGAACGGACCACAAACCCGAAGGGCAGCGTCATGCGCATGCCCTAGCAAAGGAGCAGAGGAATGGACTGGCGCCACAAGGCCATCTGTCGCGACGAGGACCCTGAGCTGTTTTTCCCGGTGGGTAACAGTGGTCCTGCGCTCGCGCAGATCGCCGATGCGAAGCTGGTCTGCGCGCGCTGCCCCGTTACCGCCGACTGCCTCTCCTGGGCTCTGAAGTCCGGGCAGGATGCCGGTGTCTGGGGCGGCATGAGCGAAGACGAGCGTCGCGCTCTGAAGCGTCGCAACGCGCGTACGCGCACCCGCACCGTCGTCTGATTCGGACGACCGGCGTCACCGCCGCAGCCCCCACGACGGCATAGACGCATTTCGGCCCGGCACCCTTCGGAGGTGCCGGGCTCATCCGCCTCTCCAGGACTTTTGCGCACGGCTGATAGCCGTTGACCATCCCACACGCGTGCCGGCGGTCGCCTGCCGAACCGATTTCGGGCGTTCGGCGATGAGTTACCCGTGTCGCAACGAAATCAGTTGTCACGATATCCATCGCAATTCGGCTGTCAGCCACTATGCGAATTCGTTTATGCGATATCGCACGTATTCTTCACCGCGCGGAGCGGCGGCCGAGGGGAACCCGCAGGACCGCGTCGGTGCCGACGTCCTTACCCGGATGCAGGCCGATGGAGCCGCCGAGCTCGGCCGTGACCAGTGTGCGGACGATTTGCAGGCCCAAGCGGTCGGAGCCCTCGAGGCTGAAGCCGTCCGGCAGGCCGCGGCCGTCGTCGCTGATGATCACGTCCAGCCAGCGCGCCGAACGCTCGGACCGAATCGTGACCACGCCGTCCTCCCCGGCGTCGAAGGCATGCTCGATGGCATTCTGCACCAGCTCGGTCAGCACCATGACCAGCGGTGTCGCCCGTTCGGCGGAGAACACGCCGAGCGATCCAGCGCGGCGCACCTTGATCCGCGCGGTGTGCACGGTGGCCACATCGGCCATGATCGGCAACAGCCGATCCACCACCTCGTCGAGATCGACCTCTTCATCCACCGACATGGACAGCATCTCGTGCACCGACGCGATGGAGGTCACCCGCCGCACCGACTCGGTGAGCGCCAACCGCGCCTCCTCGTTCTCGGTGCGGCGCGCCTGTAGTCGCAGCAGGGCCGCCACGGTCTGCAGATTGTTCTTCACCCGGTGGTGGATCTCGCGAATGGTGGCGTCCTTGGACAGCAGCGCCCGATCGCGCCGCTTCACCTCGGTGACATCGCGCACCAGCACCGCCGCCCCGGCGAGCTCCCCGTGCGGGCGCAGCACCAGGGTGCGCAGCAGTACGGTCGCGCCGCGCGCCTCGACTTCCATTCTGCGCCCGGCCTTTCCGGCCAGCGCCGCCTGGATGTCGCCCACCACCTCCTGCGCGTCGAAGGGGTCGGTGATGAGCGAGCGGGTGGTGAGCGCCAGATCCTGGCCGAC
>NZ_JASCXP010000345.1:0-8100 GCF_030010695.1 Nocardia sp. CC201C | reverse complement strand
CGACGCCGCGCAGCTCGCGCGAGGCCGACCGCAGCACTCCGGCGATGGCGGGCAGGGCGCTCTCGTCGCCCAGCAGCAGGACGGACTCGGCGTGCTCGGGCGGCTGGAAGGTGATGCCCTCGTCGAGCAGTCCCACCTTGCCGCCGGGTGTGACATTGTTGGCCCAGGCCGACGCCGGGCTGTCGTCGCCGTGCGAGACGAAGTCGACATCCAGCTCGGCGGTGGAGCCGAATTCGCCCGACCCCGCCGGGCGGAAGTCGCGCACCGTGTAGTTGCGGACCAGCGGGCGGGTGTCCTTGCCCATCATGAGGTACTGGGCGTACCAGCCCAGGGTGCTGGTGGAGGTGGGTAGGCGCAGCGATCCGTCCCTGCCCGGCAGGAACAACCGGAACCACTGATCGAAGCCCATCGGCTCGAAATCGCCCAGTCCCGCGCCGCCCAGGGTGACGCGGACGAAGTTCGGGCTGATCCGTTTGCTCGCGAGCACTTCCGCGCCGATGAAATCCCGCTGTTCGGGCTTGAGAAACTTTGGTTCGCTTCGCCATGGCATCAAGTTAGCAAAGCCTAACTAAACCAAGGGGTGTGAGCGGGCCGACGCAGCGCGCCGAGCCACTGTCTGGGAGGCTGAGGGGCGTGAACCCTTCGACAGCACAGGCGCAGGTCGTCGTCGACGAGCTGGCGCGCGGGGGCGTGCGGGATGTGGTGCTGTGCCCCGGATCGCGCAATGCGCCGCTGGCCTTCGCGCTACAGGCCGCCGACGCCGCGGGCCGCATCCGGCTGCACATGCGCATCGACGAGCGCACCGCCGGCTTCCTGGCCATCGGGCTCGCGGTGGCCAGCGGTCGGCCGGTGCCGGTGGTCATGACCTCGGGCACCGCTGTCGCCAACCTCGGCCCCGCCGTGCTCGAGGCCAACTACGCGCGGGTGCCGCTCATCGTGCTCAGCGCCAACCGGCCCTACGAGATGCTCGGCACCGGGGCCAATCAGACCGTCGAGCAGTTCGGGCTGTTCGGCAGCCAGGTGCGCGCCGCCATCAGCCTCGGGCTCGCCGAAATCGAGGACGATCCCGGATACGGTCGCCAGAACAGCGTGTGGCGCTCGGCCGTGTGCCGGGTGCTGGCCGCCGCCCGCGGCACCCGCTCCGGCAATGCCGGACCGGTGCACTTCGACATCCCACTGCGCGAACCACTGGTGCCCGACGCCCGCGAGGGCGATCCGCTGCCCACTGGCCGGGACAGTGGACGGCCCTGGACCGCAACGCAATACGCCACCCTGGATGTCCCCCTCGACATCGACCTGTCGCCCGATACCGTCGTCATCTCCGGGCACGGCGCGGGGCACCGACCGGAACTGGCCGCGCTGCCGACCGTCGCCGAACCCACCGCGCCCCTGCACGGGCCGCCGCTGCATCCGCTGGCGCTGTCGCTGCTGCGGCCCAAGCAGGCCATCATCACCGGCCGCCCCACCCTGCACCGGCAGGTGTCGCGGGTGCTGGCCGACCCGGAAGTGACCGTGTACGCGCTCACCACCGGCCCGCGCTGGCCCGATGTGTCCGGCAATGTGGTGGGCACCGGCACCCGGGCGGTCACCTACGGCGCGCCCACCGCCGCCTGGCTGGACAGCTGCCGCGAGCTGGACGAGCGGGCGCGCACGGTGATCCGCGCGGAATTGGCCGCGCATCCCAAACCCACCGGGCTGCATGTGGCGGCCGTGGTCACCGACGCCCTGCACGACGGTGATCAACTGCTGCTCGGCGCGTCCAATCCGGTGCGCGACGCGGCGCTGGTGTGGCATCCGCGGCCCGGCATCCGGGTGCTGTCCAACCGCGGCGTAGCCGGTATCGACGGCACCGTGTCCGCGGCCGTCGGCGCGGCGCTCTCACATGAGGGCCGCACCCTGGCCCTGATCGGCGATCTGACCTTCCTGCACGACGCCTCCGGACTGCTCATCGGTCCGGGCGAGCCACGGCCCAAGGACCTCACCATCGTGGTCGCCAACGACGACGGCGGCGGCATCTTCGAACTGCTGGAACAGGGCGACCCGCAGTACGCGGGCGTCTTCGAGCGGGTCTTCGGCACGCCGCACGGCATGGATCTGGCCGCGCTGTGCGCCGCCTACCGGGTGCCGCACCGGCAGGTGGACCTGTCCGAACTGGCGGTGGAGCTGACCCGGCACGCGCACGGCATGCGGGTGCTGGAGGTGGCCACCGAACGCTCCAGCCTGCGAGAACTGCACGCCACCGTGCGCGCGGGCATCGCGGACTGAACCGCGTCGGTGCCCGCCGCATCCATCGACGGCGCGGCCGACACGGGACGGGCGGGCCGCTCTCCCTGAACGCCAAGCGGCGGCGAACCCATCGGGGAGGTTCGCCGCCGCGTCCTTCGGGTCAGTACTCGCTGTCGGAGTCCGTGTCCTCGTAATCGTCGTCCAGGGGCACCGGAATGGACTGCTCGATCACGTCCGCCTCGTTCGCCTCCCAGGTGCGCTCGGGCTCCGGCGGCGTCTCGGTATCGGCGTCGAAATCGTCCGCGGGGTAGCCGCCGTCGTCGTACGCCGGAACGGTCTGCTCGACGAAGTCGGCCTCCGGTACATCCTTCATGGCGTCGGTGATTCGATCTGTCATCAGGTGCTCCTCTCCAGCTGAGTCGACGGCCTGACCGTGGGCCGGGCATCCGGCGCGCACCGCCGCCCGGCACTGTCGAGGATGCGCCCGATAGGCCGAGCTGGCAACCACCACGCGCGCACCGCCCGGTACCCGGGATGCCCGCTCTGCCTCGGATTATGCGCTCGTGCGCTATTCGCCCGGCAGCGATCCGTTCTCGGCCGGATGCTCCACCAGCGCCACCACCCGGTTGGACAGGAAGCGCGCGGTACGCACCGGGGTGCCGGTGCGCGTGATCTCGCTGACCTCCACCACCCCGCGCGCGATCCGTGTTTCGACGCGCCGCCCGGCTCGGGTCGCGCGCACCTCGTAAGTGCGGTAGCCGTCGCCGGTATCGACGACGATCTCCACTCGATCACCCTTCATCTACCAATTCTCCGCGCCGCCACGCGTTTTCGCTGCTAACGAGTCGGTTGCGGAGTGGCCGTGCACGCACATCCGCACGATCGGGCACGGGGCACCGATGAGTCTCGACGCGCCGAACAGTCCCTATGGGTGAGCGGACCGCCCGCCGTGGGCGTCCGATGCGTTCGGGAGGACCGATGGCTATGTCTGATACCGACAACAAGGCCGCATTCGATATGAAATCCGCCGCCGCGACCATGGCGGCGGTCGTCACCGCGATCACCGATGATCAGCTCGGGGCCGCCACCCCCAGCGGCGGTATGCCGGTGCGGCAACTGCTCGCCCATGTCGCCGGGCTCACGGAGGCATTCCGCGCGGCCGCCACCAAGGAGTCGATCGGCCACTCGGTATCCCCCACGGAGGTGGAGCCCGACCTGCCCGACGATTGGCGCACCCGGATACCCGCCCGGCTCGAGGCGCTGGTCTCCGCCTGGCGGGAGCCGTCGGCGTGGGAGGGGGACACCGAGGCGGGCGGGGTGCTGCTGCCCGCCCCTGAAATGGCGACGGTGGCCCTCAACGAACTGGTCATCCACGGCTGGGACCTGGCCCGCGCCACCGGCCAGCCCTACCACCCCGACAACGACGACGTCACCCTCCTGGCGGACTGGCTGCGCGCCACCCCCGAGGAGGGCACCCCCGGCCTCTTCGGCCCGGTCGTCGCGGTCCCCGACACCGCCCCCACTCTCGACCGCCTCATCGGCCTCACCGGCCGCGACCCGGCCTGGTCCCACTCCTGAAGCCCGTCCACGCACGTCGTGGCGCGACCCTCCGGAGTCTTGGTCGCTCCCGGAGGTGACATGGCGTGGCTCCATCCTCGACGGAGCCGTGGCACCCCCCGACGACTGTCGAGGCCGAGCGGGTCGGCGTGACCGGTGCGTTGGTTCCGGCCCGGCCCTCGCGGTTGCGGCGTTCGTCGATGCGGTGGCCGGGCCGAGACGAGTGGGTGTCGCGATCGGGCGCTACCTGCCCGCGGGCCTGGTGCCGACTCGGTGGAGCCCGGGCAGGGCTGTGTATCGCTAAGCGGGCGTGACGAATACGCCCGCGCGGGCGGCGGCCGTCGCGGCGTCGGCGGCGGCGACGGCGGCGCTGTCGTCGATGGGGTCGCCGCTGGCGAGCAGGCGGTAGTAGAGGGGGGCGGAGACGGCGGAGAGGAGGGCGCGGGGGTCGGTGCCGGCGGGGATCTCGCCGCGGGTGATGGCCGCGGTCACGCAGGGGGCCCATTCGGTCAGGCGGGTGTCGTAGAAGCGGCGTAGGGCCGCGGCGGCGGTGTCGTCGCAGGTGGCGGCGGCTATGACCGAGGTGAAGAGGCGGCTTTGGCGGGGGTCGGTCAGGGTGCTGGCGACCAGGCGGGCATTGGCCAGCAGGTCGCCGGCGAGGGTGCCGGTATTCGCGCGGGGGAGGGAGGTTTCGGCCATATCGACCAAGAGGTCGGCGATGAGGCCGGTGGGGGTGCGCCAGCGGCGGTAGACGGTGGTCTTGCCGACGTCGGCGCGGGCGGCGACCTCGGCGAGGTCCAGGGCGGCGAATCCCCGTTCGGCGAGTAGATCTCCGGCCGCGCGCAGGACCGCCGCACGGACGCGAGCGGTGCGCCCACCCGGGCGGACAGAGCCGGGGGTGGCGATGTCCGAATGCATAACGGTCCTCCAGTTCCATTTGTGTCGACGGCAGTGTATCGTCGGCCGCGTTAATGAAACTGTGGTTCTGTTAGGAGTGTGCAATGGAGTACCGTCGACTGGGCGCATCGGGTGTGCTGGTTCCGGCGCTGAGCTTCGGCGCGGGCACCTTCGGTGGGCGCGGAGAACTCTTCTCCGCCTGGGGCGACACCGACGCGGCGCAGGCGCGCAGGCTGGTGGACATCAGCCTGGAAGCGGGCGTCACCATGTTCGACACCGCCGACGTGTATTCGGACGGTGCCTCGGAAGAAGTACTGGGCGAGGCGATTCGTGGGCGACGCGACCGAGTGCTGCTGTCCACCAAGGCCGCGCTGCCCACCGGTCCGGGACCCTACGACGCGGGCGCGGGCCGCTCCCGGCTCATCGGCGCGGTCGAGGGCTCGCTGCGGCGGCTCGGGGTCGACCACATCGACCTGTTCCAGCTGCACGCCTTCGACGCCGGGACCCCGGTGACCGAAACCCTCGCCGCGCTGGACGATCTGGTGCGCGCGGGCAAGATCCGCTACGTCGGGGCCTCCAACTTCGCGGGCTGGCAGCTCATGAAATCCCTGGCGGCGGCGGACCGGCACGGCTTCCCGCGCTATGTGGCGCACCAGGTGTACTACTCGCTGGTCGGCCGCGACTACGAATGGGAACTCATGCCGCTGGCGCAGGACGAGGGTGTCGGCGCGGTCGTCTGGAGCCCGCTGGGCTGGGGTCGCCTCACCGGGAAGATCCGTCGCGGACAACCGCTTCCGGAGGGCAGCCGCCTGCACCGCACCGCGGCGGCCGGGCCGCCGGTGCGCGACGAACTGCTCTACGACGTGGTCGACGTACTCGACGAGATCGCCGCCGACACCGGGCGCACCGTCCCGCAGATCGCCCTCAACTGGCTGCTCTCACGGCCCACCGTGTCCACGGTGATCGTGGGCGCGCGCAACGAGGAGCAGTTGCGCCAGAACCTCGGCGCGGTCGGCTGGCGGCTCGACGCCGACCAGCTCGCCCGCCTGGACAAGGCCAGCGCCACCACACCGCCCTACCCGTACTACCCCTACTACCGACTCCCGGACTTCACCCGCCTCAACCCGCCGCGGGTCTGAGCGGGCTCGGTGGCCGGGCTGGTCAGGGCGCCGAATACAGCCCCTGCGCCAGCACCGACCACGAGGTCTTCAGATCGTCCTGCCAGTAGCCCCAGGAGTGGGTGCCGCTGTCGCGGTAGACGAAGGTCGCCGGAATTCCCAACTCGTGCAACCGGTTCTGCAGATTACGGTTGAACATGTCCACATTCGCCTCGATGAACGCGCCGATGGCGACCGTCTTCGGGGTTTCGATCGGCGGTTCCTCCCGGAACGGTCCGCCGGGGATGTCGTAGATCCCCGGGATGCCGTTGCCGGTCGAGACGAAGATATTGGTGCCGCGCAAACCCTCGGCGTGAATGGTCGGATCGTTGAGCTCCCAGAGCGGATTATCCGGTGCGCCCCACATATTCTCGACATCGCCGCCGCCCCACACCTCCACGGTCAGCCGCACCGCCTCCCGGGCGATCGGATCGCTGGTCTGGGTGATGCCGCTGTACACGGCGACACTGCGGAACATGCCGGGGTTCTCCCGCACCAGATTCAGCACCGCCACACCCGCCATCGACAGGCCCGCGATGGCGTTCACGCCATTGGTGTTCAGGGCGGCGTCGATGAGCGGCGGCAGTTCCTCGCTCAGATAGGTGTCCCACTTGTTGAGGCCCAGCACCGGATCTCGCCGCAGCCAGTCGGTGTAGAAGGCGAAACCGTTGGCCATGATCTGCACGACATTGACGTTCTTGTCGGACAGGAACTCCAGCGCGTCCGTGCGCAGTTTCCAGGTGGCGGTGTCGATTCCGCCGCCCGCACCGCTGAGCAGATACAGGGTGGGGCGGGGCTCGGAGGTGTCGGCCGGGCGCAACACGTCCACCGGAATGGTCATATCCATTGCGGCGGAACGCACCTGGAGGCGGATATTGCGCTCGTCCTGCACCTCGATGCTCTCGACGTAGGAGCCGTCCGGTGATCTCAGGTCGGGCACCGCGACGCCGGGAGCCCCGGTCACCGGTTCGGCGGTGGCCGCCTGCGCGCCGATCATGATCGATACGGCGGCAAGCAGCACCGCCAGAGCCCGTCGTCCCATGCCAGCCCTATCGCAAGATCAACAGGTGGGGTTACGCCGCGTGACTCAGTACACGTCGCGCACGTAGCGCTTCTCGGCGATGAGCTGCTTCTTGAAGGCCAGTGCGCCGTCCTCGTCCAACTTGCCGTGAATGCGGGCGATCCGCAGCAGGGTCTCGTCCACATCCTTGGCCATGCGCGCCGCATCGCCGCAGACATAGAAGTGGCCGCCCTCGCGCAGCCACGCCCACAGCTCGGCACCGTGCTCGATCATGCGGTGCTGCACGTAGATCCGCTCCCGCTGATCCCGGGAGAAGGCCAGATCCAGCCGAGTCAGGAAGCCGGAGCGGAACATATCCTCGAGTTCAGTGCGGTAGTAGAAGTTGTCCCGGGCGTACTGGTCGCCGAAGAACAGCCAGTTGCGGCCACGGCAGCCGAGGGCGCGACGTTCCTGCAGGAAGCCACGGAAGGGCGCGATGCCGGTGCCGGGACCGACCATGATCATGGGGGCGTTCGGGTCCAACGGCGGCCGGAAATGCGGGGCGCGCTGTAGGAAGATCGGCACCGGGGCGTCCGCGCGATCGGACAGGAAGGTGGACGACACCCCGCCGCGCCGGGACGCCGAACCGATGGCCTCCGGGTCGCCGTAGCGCACCACGCCCACCGTCAACTGCACCTCGTGCGGGCTGACCAGGGGGCTGGAGGAGATCGAATACTGGCGCGGTTGCAGCTTCTTCAGCGTGCCCAGCCACTCCACCAGATCGGCCCGCACCGGGAAGTCGCGCAGCACGTCCACCGCCTGCCGATCCCACAGGTAGCTGTCCAGCTCGTTGCGGTTGTCGCGGCGCAGCAGTTTCGCCAGCCGCGGGCTCGGATTGTGGTCGGCGATGAAGCCGAGCAGATCCTGCGACACCTTGGTGATGTCGAAATGGGTGCGCAGCGCCTCGGCGAGCGGCACCTCGCGATCGTCGACGTCGATCCCGCGCCGCCCGTCCAGCCCGGTGGCATCCAGCCATTCGGCCACCACCTTGTCGCAGTTGGCGGGCCGCACCCCCAGCGAATCCCCCACCTCGTAACCGGCCTCGAGCCCGCGCAGATCGAACCCGAACTGCCGCACCTCCTTCGCCGACCCCGGCCGCGACAGCAGCTCATTGCGCACCAGCGGTGCGGACACCGGCGCATTCCTGGTGAAGGGTGCGGGCGCGGTGCGCCGCGTACGCGCTGCCGTCGCGGTGGCGGACCG
>NZ_JASCXP010000344.1:0-8125 GCF_030010695.1 Nocardia sp. CC201C | reverse complement strand
CCGGTCCGGGCGGGCCGGGCACTCGACCCGGTCCGGTCAAGCTCGGCACTGCCACCCGGTCCGGGCGGGCATGACACCGCGACCGGACGCGGGGATCGGCACCCGGTCGGGGCGCGCCGGGGCACACATGCCGGACGCGACAGGCGATATCGCGAAGTGGCGACCGAGCGTCGGCGGCGGGTGGGCACGCCCCTTTCGCAGCCCCGACGTGGCGCACAGCCGTCGCGGGCCGGGACGGCGGGGTCGGCCTGTCCGTCGGGTTTCCCGCGGCTGCGGTCAGGAGGCGGCCGTGGTCAGGAGGCCGGTGGCAGGCGGCCGTGGCGGCGCAGCCAGTTCTTGTTGACGCGCACGCGCAGGTGCTCCGGGGCGACCTCGTTGCCGGAGGCGCTGACCAACTCGACGCGGACCGGCTCGCCCGTCGTGTCCTCGAGGCGCTCCAGCGGCGGGGTGCCGTCCTGGAGGTACTTGTCGCCCCACTGCCACAGCGCGACCACCGCGGGAATGAGGTCCCAGCCCATCGGGGTGAGCACGTATTCGTGCCGGGTGCGTTTGCCCTCTTCCTGGTAGGGGCGTTTCTCCAGCAGCCCGGCGGCGGTGAGCTTGCGTAGCGCGTTGGCGGCCGCGGCATCGGTGATGCCCACGCGCGCGGCGAATCCGTCGAAGCGGCGGGTGCCGTAGTACGCCTCGCGCAGGATCAGGATCGCCGAGCGGGTGCCGACGATGTCGAGGGCCTTGGCGATCGAGCAGCCCTCGGGTTTCCATGCGCTCAGGTCCCTGAGCGGTCCTTCCAAGACGAACGACATGACGCTCATCATACTCTCGCTGACTTGCCTCAACTATCGCCAGCTCCTAATCTGGCTTTAGGGCGGTTGAGCCAGCCGCCGGAAGGTCGGCCGCGACGCAGCGGCCTATGCGAAGGAATCGCCATGAGAGACGCAGTCATCGTCGAAGCCGTCCGCACCCCCGTGGGCAAGGGCAAGCCCACCAGAGCCCTGCACGACGTGCACCCGGTCGACCTGCTCGCGCACAGCCTGCGAGAAGTGGTGGCGCGCAGCGGCATCGACCCCGAACTCATCGACGACGTGATCGGCGGCGTGGTCACCGCCGTCGGCGAGCAGGGTTCCAACCTCACCCGCCGCGCCGCGCTCGCCGCCGGATACCCCGAATCCGTACCCGCCACCACGGTCGACCGCCAGTGCGGCAGCAGTCAGCAGGCCATCCACTTCGCGGCCCAGGGCGTCATCGCGGGCGCGTACGACATCGCCGTGGCCGCGGGTGTGGAGTCCATGAGCCGGGTTCCCATGGGAGCCAACCTGATCGGCGCGCAGGACATCACCGGCATCGCGTTCGCCGAACGGTACCCGGAGGGCCTGGTCCCGCAGGGCATCAGCGCCGAACTCATCGCCGCCCGTTGGAATCTCGGCCGCACCCAGCTCGACGAGTTCGCCCTGTCCAGCCACGAAAAAGCCGCCCGCGCAACCAAAGACGGATCCTTCGACGCCCAGCTGGCCCCACTGGCCGGACTCACCGCCGACGAAGGCATCCGGGTGGGCAGCACCCTCGACACCCTCGCGGGCCTGCGCCCCGCCTACCACAGCGAGGCCATGGCGGCCCGCTTCCCCGAGATCTCCTGGAACATCACCGCCGCCAACGCCAGCCAGATCAACGATGGCAGCTCCGCGGTGCTCATCATGACCAGCGAACGAGCCGCCCAGCTCGGCCTGCGTCCCCTCGCCCGCGTCCACAGCTTCGCCGTCGCGGGCGACGACCCCCTGCTCATGCTGACCGCCGTCATCCCCGCCACCCGAAAGGTCCTGCACCGAGCCGGACTCCAACTCTCCGACATCGACCTCTTCGAGGTGAACGAGGCCTTCTCCTCCGTGGTCCTGGCCTGGGCCCACGACACCGGAGCCGACCTCGCCAAGGTCAACGTCAACGGCGGCGCCATCGCCATCGGCCACCCCCTCGGCGCCTCCGGCGGCCGCCTCGCCACCACGCTCGTCCACGCCATGCACGACCGCGGCGCCCGCTGGGGCCTGCAAACCATGTGCGAGGCAGGAGGTCTGGCCAACGCCACCGTCTACGAACGGATTCGGTAGTCGAGCACCGTTACCGCCCCGGTGCGTCGCCGCTACCGGCGACACCTCGCCACGCCCACCGGTAATTCGACCGATGCGGGTACCGATAGGCCCACTCATACCGTCGTCCTCGTGATGACAGCGACCGCATCCGCGGTGAGCACGCAGAGGAGATGACGATGAGCGAGCATGTCGATCAGGCAGTGGATCCCGCAGTGGCCGCATTGGATCGGCTGGTGGGGACGTGGCGGGTCACCGGGGGTGCGGTGGGAACCGTCACCTACCGCTGGATGACCGGGCGGCGGTTCCTGATCCAGGATGTGGAATTGGAGCAGTACGGGGAACGGATCGTCGGGATGGAGGTGATCGGGCGGGAGCGGCCCTTCGGAGCCGAGGAACCCAGCGCCGACATCAAGAGCAGGTATTACGGCGACAAGGGCGAGACGCTGGATTACGTGTACGAGATGGACGGCGACGCGCTCACCATCTGGGCCGGGGAGAAGGGGTCACCGGCGTATTTCCGGGGCTCGTTCGACCCCGCCGGTGACGTGATGGACGGGGCCTGGGTGTACCCCGGGGGCGGCGGCTACGACTCCACCATGACCCGCGTCGGCCAACGGTAGACCGAGGGCGCGCCGGACCTGGACCGCACCGGTCCGGCTTCGCCCCCCGCGAGCGCGGCCGGTTGTTACCGTGCAGTGGTGATACTCGGGCGGGCGGAGGAGTTGGCGCGCATCGAGCGCCTGCTCGCGAACGCGCGCGACGGGCACGGCGGCGCCCTGGTGATCCGCGGTGAGGCCGGGATCGGCAAGACCGCACTGCTCGACCGCGCCGAACGCGCCGCAGTGGGGCTGCGCGTGCTGCGCGGCGTGGGCATCGAGTCGGAGGTCGAGGTCCCCTTCGCCGGATTGCACCTGCTGTTCCACACCTACCTGGATCGACTCGCCACCTTGCCGGAGCCCCAGGCGCAGGCATTGCGCGCCGCCTTCGGCCTGTCCGACCACGATATCGGCGAACGATTCCTGACCAATGTCGCCGCCCTGTCGCTGCTGTCCGAGCTGGCCGCCGACGGCCCCGTGGTATGCCTCGTCGATGACGCGCACTGGTTCGACCGAGCCTCCCTCGACGCGCTGTTGTTCGCCGCCAGGCGATTACGGCAGGAGCCGGTGGCCATGGTGTTCACCGCGCGTGCGGATGTCCCGGACTTCCCGGCCGCCGGGCTGGAGACCATGGGGCTCGCCGCGCTGGACCGCGTCGGCGCGACCGCACTGCTCGATCAGCGGGCGGGCGACCTGACCGGTCCGATGCGCGCCCGGATCCTGGCGGACGCACGCGGAAACCCGCTCGCCATCATCGAATTCACCGCGGCGATCACCTCGCGCGCGGCGACGGGCAGCACGTGGTCGCTACCCGTCGAGCCGCTGCCCGTGGACAGGCAGGTGCAGGCCGCTTTCAGCGCCAGGATAGGAGCGCTTCCGGAGGCGACGCGGCGGCTGCTGGTGCTGGCCGCGGCCGATGTCACCGCGGATCCGCCGATCGTGGTGCGTGCCGGGGAGCGGCTCGGACTGAGCGCCGCCGACCTGGAACCGGCCGAGCAGGCCGCCCTCATCGAGCTGTCCGCCCAGCGAATCTCGTTCCGGCATCCCCTGATTCGGACCGCCGCCTACCAGAGTGCGCCCCGCCACTGGCAACTCGACGCGCACCGGAGCCTCGCCGACACGCTGACCGGGGCCGACTACGCCGACCATCGCGCCTGGCATCTGGCCGCGGCCACCATCACCGTCGATGAGACCGCCGCCGCCACCCTGGAGCAGGTGGCCCGGCGTGCCGCCCGACGCGGCGGGACGGCCGCGGTCGCGCACGCACTCGAACGCAGTGCCCGGCTGAGTCCCGATCCGGAACAGCGCAGCCGACGACTCGCCGCCGCCGCTCGCGCGGCCTATGACGCCGGAGCCCTCGACCAGGCCGCCGACTGCGCGCGCACCGCAGCGGAAATCGCCACCAGCGGAACCGTTCTCGCCGACCTCAGCTGGGTCCGAGCCCAGATCGCCTACGAGCGTGATTCGCCGACCACCGCCGCCGCCCTGATGCTGGCGGGCGCGGCACCGATAGTCGACACCCTGCCGCGGCAAGCGGTCTCGATGCTCACCGACGCCATCGGATGCGCCAAGGACGGCGGCGCGCACGACCTGGTGAGCCGTGCCGCGCGACTGCTCGCCGACGTGCGGCTCGCACCGGACGATCCGCTGCGGCCGGTGGTCGACGGCATGATCGGCGTTGGCGAGTTGTTCGACGGCCGCGCTCGCTCGGGCACGGCCGGTATGCGTCGGCTGATATCCGCAGCGCGCGAGGGACGCATGCCCGGCATGGTGGAGCGGGTGCTGGCCGGATATCTGGCGCTCATCATCGACGATCGGGCCGCCACCGAGATACTGGAGGCGCTGGTCGCCGATACCCGCCGTTCGGGTGCGCTCGGCTGGCTCCCCTACGCCCAGGAGCCGCTGGCGATCGCGCTGCTGCTCCAGGGGCGCTTCCGCGACGCGGAAACCGTTGTCACCGAGGCACTGTCGACGTCGGCCGAACTGGGCCAGCACACCCAGGCCCTCATCATGTCCGCCATCCCGGCGTGGCTGGCGGCGGTGGCGGGCAACGCCGACAGCTGCCGCACCCACGCCGCGACCATGCTCCGTGACCGGGCTCGGCATCCCACCAATGCCGCCCTCGCCACCTGGGCGCTCGGTCTGCTCGACCTCGGTCAGGGCCGATTCGACACGGCCACGGAATATTTGGAGTCCGTCTGCACCGGGCCCGGTCGCCGGGACTTCCTGGTTCGAGCCATTCCGGATCACATGGAGGCGGCCATCCGCGGCGGCCGGACGGCACAGGCGGATCGGCATCTGCCCGCACTCACCGAGTGGGCCGAGCACACCCGCCGGCCGCAGGCCGACGCGCTGGTGCAACGCTGCCTCGCCCTGTCGGCGACGGACGACCCGGAAAAGTGTTACGGCACCGCCCTTCGACTGCACGCGGAGGGCGAACACACCTACGACTACGCACGCACCGCACTCCTCTACGGCGAATGGCTGCGCAGGCAGCGCCGCCGCACCGAGGCCCACACCCACCTGTCCGAGGCGTCGCGCATCTTCGAGCGACTCGCGGCCACCGACTGGGCGGACCGAGCCCGCGCCGAACTGACCGCGCTCGGCGACCGCCCGGTCGCCCGCCCGCACGATCACGACCCCGCGGCTCGCCTCACTCCCCAAGAGCTGCAGGTGGTCCGGCTCGCCGCGGCCGGACTCAGCAACCGCGACATCGCCGCCCAACTGTTCCTCAGTCCCCGCACCGTCGGCCACCACCTCTACCGCGCCTACCCGAAGCTCGGCATCACCAAGCGCACCGAACTCGTCCGATTCACGCTGTGACACCGTCCATCCGCGACCGCCGCTGCAGCGGTGCGGCGCGGGTCTGCTGCACTGTGAGGTGACAGGTTCGATCACGTGACCTGACTGGCCGGTGAGGTCCGTTCGACCCAGACCATTGCCGATGTCGCGCCTGGTCGGTGGTTGGGCTGGCTCACCCCGCGTTCGCTGCCCGAGCCGGATGGTCCGGCGGCACGTCGAGACCGTGCTGAATGCGGGCGAATGCGTCCAGGCCCCACGCCATGTGACGCAGGCCCGACCACAATCGCCGGGCGAGTTCCTGGATCCACCGGGTCGCGCCGCAGCGGGAATCGTCGGTAGCTGTCGGGAGCCGAGTCACGTCGTGCATACCTCCACAGTCGCAGTGGACCGGCCTGGATACGAGTGGCAAGATGGACATAGAGCGATTGGATTTTGACACGATGACTGTTCGCCGGCCGACCGTTGCGATCCCACTCGTCGACGGCATGACGCTGTTCGAGATCGGTATGCCGCTGGAAGCGCTGGGATACGACTGGGACTACCGGACGGGCCCGCTCTACGACGTGACGCTCTGCGGCAATCTGCGTGGGGTACGAACTCATACCGGTGCGCGGCTCAGCCCGGAACGTCCGCTGGGCGCCTTGTCCGAGAGCGACACGGTGCTGGTTCCCGCCGTGCCACCCGGACGATCGGTGGGCCAGCGGCTGGTCCGCGAATTGCGCGCGGCAGCAGACCGAGGCACGCGGCTGGCGGCCCTGTGCACCGGCACCTTCGCGCTGGCCGAAGCCGGTCTGCTCGACGGCCGCCGTGCAACCACCCACTGGCGGCACGCACCGCTGCTACAGCGCATGTATCCGCGGATCGAGGTCGATGCGCGCGCCATCTACGTCGAAGACGACGGCGTGTTCACCAGTGCGGGCTCGGCCGCCGGTCTCGACCTGTGCCTGCATCTGATTCGGCAGGATCACGGCGACCGGGCCGCGAACATGATCGCCCGGAACCTCGTGATCTCGGCCCATCGAGACGGCGACCAGGCCCAGTACACCCACGCCGAACCACTCGACGACGCCGCGGCATGGCTCGACGAGCTGCGCTGCTGGCTCCGTGCGAACCTGCACCGGCCGATCACCCTCGACGAACTCGGCCGGGCCGCGAACATGTCGCCCCGCACCCTGGCCCGCCGGTTCGACCGGGATGTCGGGACCACGCCGATCCGGTGGGTCGCGGGGGAGCGAGTGGCAGCTGCTCGCGAACTGCTCGAGGTGACCGATCATCCCGTGGAGCGGATCGCGTTCGATGTCGGCTACGGTTCGCCGGTCACATTCCGGGCGGCGTTCACACAGGAGGTGGGAATCTCGCCGCGCAGGTACCGCAATCGCTTCGCCGGACGGTCGACATAGCCTGACCGGGATCGCCCGGTCCGCTGACGGAGGGCTTCGTCGCCTGGAAGCGGGCGGTCACGATACCGCACGGTGAGTGGCGTCGATTCGTCTACAGCTGCACTATCCGCTGACGAGCCTGGAACGTCGCTCGATCAATCGCGGCCTGGGACGCCGAGTTGGCTCCGACACTGCACCGGCACGGTGTGCGCATCGAGGAAGAACTCGTTCTCGACGAACTGATCGGGGATCTCGCCCCCATCGGCGGCCGCTGGCCGCCGGCTGGCCGGATGGCATGGTCACCCGCGAGCGCAGTGCGTCGGTCAGACGGCGACAACGGTGAGCAGAGGCTCGATTCCCTTGAAGTCGTCCGGGTTGCGGGTGAACAGGGGGAGGTCGTTCGCTGAGGCGATGGCGGCGATCATCAGGTCCATCCGTCGTGGCTTGGGGTTGCGCCCGGCCGCGACGACGAGTTTCGCCATGGATGTGAATCGCCTTGCCGCAGTGGAGGAGAACGGCAGGGCGTCGAAGGTGTGCTCGAACTCGAGGAGGCGTTCGGTGCGAACTGCCAGTACCTCCGCGGTGGTGGCCATTGCCGTGCCCAGTCCCAATTCGGCCAGTGTCACTGTGCTGATTCGGAGTTCGACCGGTAGAGCGGCTTCATCGATCAGGGGGAGGTCGATGCATACGCAGGTATCCAATAGTCCGACCGGGTGGCGGAAGGCGAGATTCGAGTCAGTCATCCAATCGGTCCTCGCCGAAGGCTTCGTCGATTTCCGCACGTTCCGCAGCGCTGTGAGCGATATCGGCGAATCGGGCGAATCGGCGCTTTGCCTCGGCTGCGCTCACGGTTCGCCTCGTGGTGATTGGGCGAAGTTCGCCGACGGGTCGGCCGTTGCGGGTGATGATGAAGTCATCACCCGCAAGCAGGGCGTCCATGACGGCAGCGCTGCCGTTTCGCAGCTCGGCCTGGGTGATGGTCCTGGTCATGAAGCCCATGATAGCAACTGATGCTATACGCGGCTATGGCGGCGTGCGGCGTGAATCGTGCGGCGTGAATGGGATATCACTCACGCTCGACCCCGCAGAGGCAAAGACCGGCAGGATGTCGCCGGTATTCGGCATCGTCTCGGCCGAACTGCGGGACGCCACGAGCGACGACGGACATAACCTCGCACCAACCTCGGCGCGCTGCGGGGGTATGGCACGAATGTGGTGGATTCGCAGAGTTCGTCCGCGAGCACCACCATGGCGGCTTGTGGAGGCT
>NZ_JASCXP010000343.1:0-8132 GCF_030010695.1 Nocardia sp. CC201C | reverse complement strand
CCCCGCCTCCGTCGTGGCCCGCACCGCCGTCGACGATCCGGCGCTGCTCGACTGGTACGCGGCTATCCCGCGATACGCGCGATGACCTGCTCGATGTAGTCACCGAACAGCGCACCCATATCGACGGCCTCGGGATCGAGCAGCCACTGCTGCTGTAGGCCGTCCATCATGGCGAACACCTGCCGCGCAACGGCTTTGGTGTCGATACCGGCGCGCACCGTGCCCTCGGCGATACCCGCGTCGAGGGCACGCGCCAGTTCCGACTCCAACCGGCGGTAGCGATCCGCCGCCCAGGCGTGCGCCGGGTGGTCATCGGTCACCGATTCCCCCGTCACCACCGTGAACAGCTGCACCAGCCCCGGCACGTGCGTATTGTGCTCGACCAGCCGCGCCAGGCGGCGCAGCGCGTCCGGACCGCGCAGCGGCGCACCGAATTTCAGCCGCTCGGCATCGAGCCGGTCGCGGTATTCCAGCACCGCCGCCAGCAGTGCGGCCTTGGTCGGGAAGTAGTGCAGCAGGCCGGGCTGGGACAGTCCGCACAGGTCGGCGATCTCGGCGATCGAGGAGCCGCGGAACCCGTTCTCGGCGAAGGATTTCAGCGCCACGTCCAGAATCTGCTCCCGGCGCGCGTCGCCACGCGGGCGGCTGCGGCGTTGCGCCATGATCTCCTCCTTCCACCGTTCACGCCGACAGTAGCGGCGGGCGGGTCACCCATCCGCATCGGCCACCCGACCCATATTATCTCAGCTTGATAACATTCCCGAGTGCTCGCTCGGTTTGCGATGAATGCGCTGGCACACTCGACCTCATGAGCCAGGCCGCCGACGCCCCCACCGATATCGTTCCCGTCACCCTCGACGGCGGGTACGGAACCCTCGCGGCGTGGGAGGCGGTGCCGCCACCCGGCGTCCACGCCCGCGGCACGGTCGTGCTGGTACCCGGATTCACCGGTTCCAAGGAGGACTTCACCGCCATGCTGCCGCTGCTGGCGGCGGCCGGATATCGCGCGGTGGCCTACGACCAGCGCGGACAGTGGCAGTCCGACGGACCCGACCAGATCGACGGCTACCGCATGGACGACTTCCTCGGTGATCTACTGAAGGTCGTGGACCAGATCTCCGGCCCAGAGCCGGTGCACCTGGTCGGCCACTCCTTCGGCGGCTATGTCGCACGGGTCGCGGTGGTAGCCCGACCCGAACGCTTCCGGACGCTCACCCTGCTGGCCTCCGGCCCGTCCTCGGTGTCGGACATCAACTTTCCGCCGCCCAGCATGGTCGCCCAGGCCGTCGAAGCGGGTGGACAGGAGTTCATCTGGGAACAGATGCGCGACGCCCTCTTCGCCGCCGGAGCGGCCGACCCGACCCGGATCGACTTCCTCCACCGGCGCATTCTGGCCACCAAGAAGGCCAATATCCTCGGCATTCTGCGCGTGATGGAGGTGCCGCCACTGGCCGATCCGTCCGTGCTGCGCGCGGCGGGAGTGCCCATTCTGGTGGCCTACGGCGATACCGGCGATCTCTGGAATCCCGAGGTGCACGAGCGGTTCGCGGCGGCGCTCGGCGCGCGCCGCGCGGTCTACCCCGGCGTCGGACATCTCCCCAACGAGGACCGGCCCGCCCAGGTGTGCGCCGATCTGATGGCGTTCTGGGACCACCCCACCGCTCAGTAGCCTGATATTTGCCGACCATCGAGAGAGGGAACGGGGCATGCGCATGGACGACCTCATCGAGGACCTGCTCGCGAAACTCGACCTACCCGCCAAGCTGCGCCTGATCTCGGGCGCGGGCATGTTCCGCTTCGCCGGTGACCCCGACATCGGGTTGGCCGAAATGCCGGTCTCCGACGGGCCGTCCGGCGTGCGCGGCGAATACTGGGACGAACGCGATCCCTCGGTGAGCCTGCCCTCCGGAACCGCCCTCGCCGCCACCTGGGATCCCGAACTGCTCACCGAGATCGGCGCGCTCATCGCCCACGAGGCGCGGCGCAAGGACGTGTACGCGGTCCTCGGCCCCACCATCAACCTGCACCGATCACCCTTGGGCGGCAGGCATTTCGAATGCTTCTCCGAGGATCCGGTGCTCACCGCCGGCATGGCCGCGGCCTACGTGCGCGCCGTCCAAGCGCACGGCGTGAGCGCGTGCCCGAAACACTATGTGGCCAACGACTCCGAGACCGACCGCTTCACCGTCGATGTGCGTGTCGACGACCGGGCGCTGCGCGAGCTGTACCTGTACCCGTTCGAACGGTGCGTCGACGCGGGCGCGTGGATGATCATGGACTCCTACAACTCGGTCCACGGCGTCACCATGACAGAGAACCCGCTGCTGAACGAACCGCTCAAGGGCAGCTGGGGATTCGACGGCGTCGTGGTGTCGGACTGGACGGCCGTGCGCACCACCGCCGGTGCCGCCCAGGGCACCGATATCGCCATGCCCGGACCGCCCATGCTCTGGGGAGCACCGCTCGAAGAGGCGGTGCGCCAGGGCGAGGTACCAGAATCCGCGATCGACGAGAAGGTGCGGCGCATCCTCCGCTTCGCCCGCCGGGTGGGCGCGCTCGACGGATCACCGAAGGCCACACCCGAATTCACTGACGAGCAGGCGCAGGCGCTGGTGCGGCGCGCCGCCGCCGCGGGCATGGTGCTGGTGCGCAACGACGGTGTCCTGCCGCTCGCACCGGACACCACGGTCGCGCTGCTGGGACCGCACGCCGAACTGCCGCGCTTCATGGGCGGCGGCAGCGCTACCGTCATCCCCGCGCACACCACCACACCCGTCGAGGGCCTCGAAGCCGTTCTCACCGTGCGGCACACGCCCGGCGTTCGACTCGAGGAGAAGCTGATCCCGGTGCCGCTGGAGCTGGTCACCGATCCCGACACCGGCACACCGGGAGTGAGTCTGCGCTACCTCGACGGTGACACCGTCATCGACACCCAGCACCGCACCGCGGGCAATCTCATGCTCTTCGGCGACCACGAGGCCGCCACGGCGACGACCCTGGAGATCCGGGCGCGGCTGCGCGCCGACGTGACCGGTGCGTGGCAGATCGGCGTCGGCACCCTCGGACAGGCCCGGCTGGAACTCGACGGCGAGACCGCCCTCGACGAGACCATCACCTTCGAGGGCACCGATCCGGTGGGCGCGATCCTCTACCCACCCCAGCGCGCGGTGACCCGTACCCTCGCCGAAGGGCAGGAGGTCGACGTCCGCATCACCGTCGCCGCGCCACCCGCCATCCCGGGCCTCGGCGTCATTCTCGGTCTCACCTTCGGCATCACCCGACCGCAGCGTCCCGCCGCGGCGGAATTCGCGGCCGCCGTGGAACTGGCGCGCACCTCCGATGTGGCGGTCGTCGTGGTCGGCACCACCGAACAGATCGAGTCCGAGGGTTTCGACCGCACCGATCTGCGCCTCCCCGGCCGCCAGGACGAACTGGTCGCGGCCGTCGCCGCCGCCAATCCGCGCACCGTCGTGGTGGTCAATTCCGGTGCGCCCGTGGAAATGCCGTGGCGCGACGATGTGGCGGCCGTGCTGCTGTCCTGGTTCCCGGGCCAGGAGTTCGGGGCCGCCCTCGCCGATGTGCTCACCGGCGCGGCCGAACCCGGCGGGCGACTGCCCACCACCTGGCCCGCACGCATGGCCGACGTGCCGGTGCTGTCGACGACACCGCAGGCCGATGGCACACTCCGCTACACCGAGGGCATTCACGTCGGTTACCGGGCGTGGCTGAAATCCGCTGCGGCTCCGGCCTATCCATTCGGTCACGGGCTCGGCTACACCACCTGGTCGCTCGGCGATCTCGCCGTGGACGGCCGGACCGCCACGGTGACGGTCACCAATACCGGTGACCGCGAGGGCAAGCAGGTGGTACAGGCGTACCTGTCCCGGGCTGACAGCGCGGTGGACCGCCCCGTGCGGTGGCTGGCCGGATTCGCGGCCGTCACGGTCGCCCCCGGCGCTTCCCACACGGTGCGCATCGCCCTGCCGCAGCGGGCTTTCGAGCATTGGACCGAGGCGGGCTGGACGACCGAACCCGGCCCGTTCACCCTCCACGTGGGCACGTCGGTGACGGATCTCCCGCTCACCGCCGAGATCAGCTGAACACCAACCGGTTCCAGCCGGGTCGGATGCCTTCGAAGCAGGTGCCCGACCCGGCTTCCCGCCACCGAACATCCTTCGTCGCGGCTCGCTCTATACCTTCAGGAGCGGGCACGAGCCCGGTCGCGACACTTCGAACACACATAGTTAAATGCGCATATCTGAGTAGTGGTATACGTGAAGGCACCCTGGCACGGTTCATCCTCGTGCGGGCACGCAGCGCTACACCGGACCCGTGGACCCTGAACACCGACACCCTCGCGCTCCTGACGAACGCGCGCTTCGACCCGGCCACTCCGCTGTTCCGCGCCGAACGCGCCCACCAGATCACGGCAATGCCCGCCTGGTCAGGCTGGACGGCTACGGCCACACCACATCCAGCACCTGCACCCGCGAACTGGGCGACGCGTACCTCATCGACCTGACGCTGCCCGCCCCCGGCATCACCTGCCCCGCCGACCGCGCCCCTTCACCTGACCACCGCGAGGGAACCGGCGGCAACGGCCGAGAGACCGCCGCCACCAGTACCCCCCCGTGCGTTACTTCTTGCGTTCGCGCTTTTCGCGGACGCGGATGTTCACTCGGACGGGGGAACCGTCGAAGTTGAATTCTTCGCGGAGGCGGCGTTCGAGGAAGCGGCGGTAGCCGGCTTCCAGGAAGCCGGTGGTGAAAAGGACGAAGGTCGGCGGGCGGGTGGATGCCTGGGTGGCGAAGAGGACGCGTGGGAGACGGCCGCCGCGCATGGGGGGCGGGGTCGCGGCGACGACTTCCTTGAGCCAGGCGTTCAGGCGGCCCGTCGAGATGCGCTTGTCCCAGGATTCCAGGGCGGTTTCCATGGCGGGCACCAGCTTCTGGACGGCGCGGCCGGTGTGGGCGGAGATGTTCACCCGCAGCGCCCACTGCACCTGCACCATCTCCCGCTCGATCTCGCGTTCCAGCGCCAAGCGGCGGTCCTCGTCGACCAGATCCCACTTGTTGTAGGCGATCACGAGGGCGCGACCGGCGTCGGCGACCATGCTGATGACGCGCAGATCCTGTTCGGTGATGGGCTGCGAGGCGTCGATGAGCATGACCGCCACCTCGGCGGCCTCCAGGGCCGACTTGGTGCGCAGCGAGGCGTAGAACTCGTGGCCGCTGGCATTGCCGACCTTCCGGCGCAGCCCCGCGGTGTCGACGAAACGCCAAGGCTTGCCGCCCAATTCGACCAGGGAGTCGACCGGGTCGACGGTGGTGCCCGCCACATCGTGCACCACCGAGCGCTCGAAGCCCGACAGCTTGTTGATCAGACTCGACTTGCCGACATTCGGCTTGCCGATGAGCGCCACGCGGCGCGGGCCGCCGGTACCGCCGGTGCCCTCACGCGGGGTTTCCGGCAGCACCGCCAGCAGGTCGTCGAGCAAATCGCCGGTACCGCGGCCGTGTGCGGCCGACACCATATGCGGTTCACCCAACCCGAGCGACCACAGCGACGCCGCCTCGGCCTCACCCTTCTGGTCGTCCACCTTGTTGGCGACCAGAATGACCGGGGTCTTGCTGCGGCGCAGCGTCTTCGCGACGGCCTCGTCGGTGGCTGTCGCACCGACCGTGGCGTCCACCACCACGACGATCGCGTCGGCGGTCTGCATGGCGATCTCGGCCTGGCGGGCCACCGACTGTTGCAGCCCCTTGGCGTCGGGCTCCCAGCCGCCGGTGTCCTGTACCAGGAATGTGCGCCCGGCCCAGTTGGCCTCGTAGCTGATGCGGTCGCGAGTCACGCCCGGCACATCCTCGACCACCGCTTCGCGGCGGCCCAGAATCCGGTTCACCAGCGTGGACTTGCCGACATTCGGGCGGCCGACGATGGCCACCGTCGGCATCGGCACCTGCTCGGCCTCGTCATGTTCACCGGCGAGTTCGGCCAGCTCCCAATCGGTTTCGTCGGCCCAGACGCCGTCTCCGGCAAAAGTATCCTGCGTCACTACGCACCTCCTGCCGAAATCTGCTGCCGCACCACGCGATACAGCTCGTCGATGACCTCGTCCATATTCAGCTCGCTGGTGTCCACCAGCACCGCGTCCTCGGCGGGACGCAGCGGCGACACCTTGCGGGTGGAGTCGAGGTTGTCGCGGCGCTGCACATCGGCCAGCACCGCCGCGAAATCGTCACCGCGGCCCTCGGCAGTGTTCTGCGCATTGCGCCGCGTCGCCCGCGCCTCGGCGGAAGCGGTCAGGTAGACCTTCACATCGGCGGCGGGCAGCACCACGGTGCCGATATCGCGTCCCTCCACCACGATGCGGCCCGAGGTGGCGGCGATATCGCGCTGCAGGGCGACCAGCTGGTCGCGCACCTCCGGCACCGCGGACACCGCGGACACCGCCTTGGTGACGGCATTGCCGCGAATCTCGGCGGAGACGTCCTCACCGTCGAGTTCGATGACCTCTCGGCTGGGATCGGTGCCGATGGACAGCGGCAGCTCCTTCACCGCCACCACGATGGCGGCGGCGTCCGTGAGATCGACACCGCTGCGCAGCACGCGCAGCGTCGCCACCCGGTACATCGCCCCGGTGTCCAGGTAGCGGGCGCCGAGGCGGGTGGCCAGGCGTCGCGACACGCTCGACTTGCCGGTGCCGGACGGGCCGTCCATGGCGACGACCAGCGGGCCCGTACCCGTCAGCGCATCCTCGGCCACCATCGCACTCCTCACACCGTTCACAACGACACCGCCTCGTAGAGCTTCCCGATTTCGTCCCGACCCAGTACCCGCAGCGTGCCCGGGCGCTGATCGCCCAGTGCGACGGGTCCGATATTGGTGCGCACCAGCGCGGTCACCGGATGGCCGACCGCGGCCAGCAGGCGGCGCACGATATGTTTGCGGCCCTCGTGCAGGACCACCTTCACCAACGACTTACCCTCGCCGACCTCGAGTACCTGGAAACGGTCGACCTTGGCCGGGCCGTCCTCCAGTTCGACGCCGTCGCGCAGGCGCTTGCCGACCTCGCGGCCGTGGATCTCTCCGGCGACGGTGGCGAGGTAGGTCTTGGAGACCTCGAAGGAGGGGTGCATGAGGCGGTGCGCGAGATCGCCGTCATTGGTGAGCAGCAGCAGGCCCTCGGTGTCGGCGTCCAGGCGGCCGACGTGGAACAGGCGCTGACCGGCCACCACGCGCTCGGCGACGATATCGCCGACGCAGGGGCGGTTCATCTCGTCGGCCATGGTGGACTGCCAGCCCTTGGGCTTGTTCAGCGCCAGGTAGACCTGTTCGTCGCGGACCACCACCCGCACGCCGTCCACTCGCACCACGGCGTGATCCGGATCGATGCGCAGGCCCTGCTCGCGCACGATCGCACCGTCGACCTCGACGCGGCCCTGGTCGATGAGTTCCTCGGCGGCGCGGCGGGAGGCCACCCCGGCCTTGGCGAGCACCTTCTGCAGGCGTTCGCCTTCACCCCACGGCAGCTTCTTCGGCCCCTGCGTTTCGGGCTCGACATGCTGGCGGCGGGCCGGTTTGGCATTGTTCAGCACCGGGCCGGTGACCACGACGCGCTGCGGCTTGGGCTTCTTCTGCTTGCCGGTGGGTGGCGTGGCACTGGGCGCGGTGGTCGGAGCGAACGGACGCCCGCCACCGATCCGGCCGCGACTGCCACCGAGGTGATGGTCGCCCTGACCGCCACGCGCGCCCGCACCGCGGAAGCCACCGGGGGCCGCGCCACGCGACCCGGCAGCACGAGTGCTCCCGCCTCGATTCCGGTCCGCGCGAGCATTCCCCTGCCCACCGTCCACGCCGCGATTCCGGTCGCTCCGGGGGCGGTCGGTGCCGTCGCCGCGAGTCCACTCGCCGAAGCGCGGGCCTGCTCCACCACGGGCCGCCCCACCTCGCGAACGGTCGGTACCGCGATCACGATCGCCGCCACGCCCGCTGCCGCCGCGATTCCACTCGCCGCCGCGCGTACCGCCCGCGTTCCAGTCGGACCGGCTGTCTCCTCCGCGTGAGTCGTATCCGCGACCGGCGGGCGAGCCGCCACCGCGCGAGCGGTCGGCGCGGGCGTCGTTGTTCGA
>NZ_JASCXP010000342.1:0-8169 GCF_030010695.1 Nocardia sp. CC201C | reverse complement strand
CACCAGTCGGCGCGGGACGGCGCCGTCCGACCAGGGCGGTCGCGGCAGTTCGGCGAGCGCGGAGCGCAATCGGTTCATGGCTCGGAGCCTAGAACCGCGCACGGCTGGGCCGACCCCGGAGACGGCTGCCGAAGGGGTCGGCTGTGGATAACGAAAGTGGTGTGGACAGAGCCTGTTTCAGGCCCCGGACCGTCAGGCCGCGGAGGTGCTGGAGCTCGTGCTGGAGCCGGAGGAGGTCGTCGACGCGGTGGACGTGGCACCGCTGCTCGCGGAGCCGCCGTCGGAGGACGCCGCCGCCTTGGCCGGTTCGCTCGAGGTCGACCCGTTGCGGCTGTCGGTGCGGTAGAAGCCGCTGCCCTTGAACACGATGCCCACCGAGTTGAACAGCTTGCGCAGCTTGCCGTCGCACGCGGGGCAGACGGTCAGCGCGTCATCGGAGAAGGACTGCACGATGTCGAACTTGTTGTCGCACTCGGTGCAGGCGTACGAGTAAGTAGGCATCGGATTACCTCCACGGTCTCAGTCGACTTAGCACTCTACAGCCGATAGTGCCAACGCGGGTAATCGACCACTTGTTCCAGGGGCGGGGGTCAGTCGTTGGCGTCGGCCGCCAGTTGTCGGAGGCCGTGGTGGGGGGTCAGGGCCCAGCCCATGCGGTGGTCGTGGGGTTCTTCCGGGAGGTGGTCCACCAGTTCGTCGTCGCGGACCACGGCGATGAGGCGGGCGGCGGGGCGGGCGGCGTGCAGGGTGCGGTCGTAGTAGCCCGCGCCGCGGCCCAGGCGGACGCCGCGGCGGTCCACGGCCAGGGCGGGAATCAGGATCAGCTCGGCCAGGCCCAGGGCGTCGGGGACGGGCGGGCCGTCCGGTTCCAGCAGGCCGTAGCGGGCGCGGCGGAGGCGGTCGCCGCCGAGGTATTCGGCCCAGGTGAGCGGTCCGGGTGGGCCGGTGACCGGGAGCAGCACCCGCGCGCCGCCGGCGCGCAGCGCGTCGAGCAGGGCGGGTGAGCCGGGCTCGGTGCCGACCGGGACGTAGGCGCACACCCAGCCGCTGGCACGCAGTGCCGTCACTCCGGCCGCCAGGGCCGCGGCCTCGGTCGCGTGCTGCTCGGCGGAGACGGCGGCACGGCGTGCCAGTATCTCGGCCCGCCATGCCTGCTTGTCCCATTCACCGGTTGTCGTCACGGCCTCACCCTAGGTGTCGCCGGCGCCGTCCCCCGACGCCGATACGGCGGTGTGATAGGTGTCGCAGTGTCCGATTTTCGACCTGAGACTTCCGCCGCCAGCTGCGAATATCGCTGTTGCCACGCGATAGCGGGGCGCTGTGGACGGTTTCGGCACCCCTCCGAACGGGCAGCTTATCCCCGTGTGAGCAGTGACGTTCGACGCGCTCGTCACGGTTTCGCCGCATAGGCTCTCCGGCATGTCGGAGCGCTGTCGAACGCGTCTTCGGCCCAGGTGACGGATGGATAGGGTGTGTTCATGACAGCAGATGCCGGACAGTCCGGGAACGGGTCGTGCTTCCGCACCGCGGTGGTGCCCGCGGCCGGACTCGGCACCAGGTTCCTGCCCGCGACCAAGACCGTGCCCAAGGAACTGCTACCGGTGGTCGACACCCCCGGTATCGAGTTGGTCGCCACCGAGGCCGCCGACTCCGGCGCGAGCCGCCTGGTCATCGTGACCTCGCCCGGCAAGGACGGGGTGGTCGCGCATTTCGTCGAGGATCTGGTCCTCGAGGGCACGCTCGCCGAGCGTGGCAAGTTCGCGCTGCTGGAAAAGGTGCGCAAGGCCCCGGCCCTGCTCGACGTCACCTCCGTCGTGCAGGAGGAGCCCCTCGGGCTGGGACATGCGGTCGCGCAGGCGGAGTCGGTGCTCGACGATGACGAGACGGCCGTCGCCGTGCTGCTGCCCGACGATCTGGTGCTGCCCAGCGGCGTGCTGGCCGTGATGAACCGGGTGCGCGACACCTTCGGCGGCTCGGTGCTGTGCGCCATCGACGTGCCCAAGGACCAGGTGAGCGCCTACGGCGTCTTCGACGTCGATCCGGTGGCGGGCGGCACTCCGAACGTGCTGAAGGTCAACGGCATGGTGGAGAAGCCCAAACTGGAGGACGCCCCCTCGACCTACGCGGCGGCGGGCCGCTACCTGCTCGACCGCGCCGTCTTCGACGCCCTGCGCCGCATCGAGCCCGGCGCGGGCGGTGAGCTGCAACTCACCGACGCCATCGCGCTGCTGATCGCCGAGGATCACCCGGTACACGTGGTGGTGCATCGTGGGTCGCGCCACGATCTCGGCAACCCGGGCGGCTATCTTCGTGCTGCGGTCGATTTCGCTTTGCAACGCGAGGAATACGGCCCCGCCCTACGCGAGTGGCTGGAACAGCGCCTGCGTCCGGATTGGGATCCGCAGCCGACCTCGTACGAATGATCCGCGTGACCGGTTGGGTCGGGTTGGAACGAGGAAGGGCTGAATGCGCTCGGTTGAGGATCAGCAGATCAAGGTGACCGCGGCGGCCGTAGCGCCGCGCCCGGTACGGGTGGCGATCTCCGAGGCTCAGGGGCTGCTGTGCGCCGAGGACGTGGTGACCGAGCGCCCGCTGCCGGGCTTCGACCAGGCGGCCATCGACGGCTACGCCGTGCGCAGCGTCGATGTCTCGGGTGCGGGCGCCGATATCCGAGACGAGGACGGCAACCCCATTGATCTGTCCCTTCCCGTGGTGGGGGAGGTGGCGGCCGGATCACGGCAGCCGATTCGCTTGCAGCCCAGGCAGACCGTGCGCGTCGACACCGGCGCCCCGCTGCCCACGCTCGCCGACGCGGTGCTGCCGCTGGACTTCACCGACGGCGGCCGGGCGCGGGTGAAGGTCTACGAGCCGGTGCGCACCGGCGACTACGTGCGCCGCATCGGCGACGATGTGCAGCCCGGTGACCTCGCCGTGCGCGCGGGCACCATTATCGGTCCGGCGCAGGTGGGCCTGCTGGCGGCGGTCGGCCGCGACAAGGTGCTGGTGCATCCGCGCCCCCGGCTGTCGGTGCTGTCGGTGGGCGGGGAACTGGTCGACATCGACCGCACCCCCGGACCCGGTCAGGTCTACGACGTGAACTCCTACGCCCTGGCCGCCGCCGCACGCGACGCCGGAGCCGATGTGAACCGGGTCGGCATCGTGAGCGGCGACGCCAAGCGGCTGCGCGATGTGGTCGAGGGACAGTTGGTGCGCTCCGAGGTCGTGGTGATCGCGGGCGCGGTCGGCGGTTGGGCCTCGGAGCAGATCCGGGAGGCGCTCGAGGGCCTGGGCGAACTGGAGATCACCCGCGTCGGCATGCATCCGGGCTCGGTGCAGGGGTTCGGGCGTTTGGGGCGCGATGAGGTGCCCACCTTCCTGCTGCCCTCGAACCCCGTTGGCGCGCTGGTGGTCTTCGAGGTGATGGTGCGCCCGCTGATCCGCATCGCGCTGGGCCGCCGCCATCCCATGCGCCGCATCGTGAAGGCGCGCACCATCCTGCCGATCTCCTCCATTCCCGGGCGGCGCGGTTATCTGCGCGCCCAACTCATGCGCGACGAGCAGACCGGCGAGTATCTGGTGCAGCCCCTGGGCGGCCCCAACGGCGCGTCCTCGCACCTGCTGGCCACGCTCGCGGAGGCCAATTCGCTCATCGTGATCGATCCGGAGGTCACCGAGGTGCGCACCGGTGACGAGGTGCGGGTCGCCTTTCTCGCGCAGCGTGGGTGACGGGTGGACATGAATGTCTTCCGGGCTGGTCAGCATCCCGGGTGGCCCGCTCATCTGGGTCCGGTGCGGGTGGCGGCCGGACGCGTGACCCTGCGCCCCATTCGTTTGCGGGATGCGAGCGCCTGGAGCCGGATTCGGCTGCGTGATCGAGAACACCTGGAGCCGTGGGAGCCGACCGGGCGCGGCTCCTGGGAGGCGCGCAATCACGCCTCGAACTGGCCGGCGCTGTGGTCGAGTCTGAAGGCCGAGGCGCGGCGTGGCGCGATGATCCCGCTCGTGATCGAGGTCGAGGGCCAGTTCAGCGGGCAGCTGACGGTCGGCAATATCGTGCGCGGCGCATTGCGCTCGGCCTGGATCGGCTACTGGGTGTCCAAGGAGGTGGGCGGTCAGGGCGTGGCCACGGCCGCCCTGGCGCTGGGCCTGGACCACTGCTTCGGAGAGGTCGGGCTGCACCGCGTGGAGGCCACCGTGCGCCCGGAGAACCTGGCCAGCCAGGCGGTTTTGCGCAATGTGGGGTTCCGGGAGGAAGGGCTGCTGCAGCGCTATCTGGACGTGGACGGCGCGTGGCGTGACCATCTGCTCGTCGGCATGACGGTCGAGGAGGTGTCGGGCACGGTGGTGAATCGCCTCATACGTACCGGACGGGCAACCCCGGGTTAACTCCTGTGACTAGTGTGGCGGGTGTGGACGGCGCGCCTGCCGGGAATTCCTATGTTGCCGAATTAGCCTACGGACGTCGGTGGTGCGCCTGCACCACCATGCGGCGCATGTCGAAGGGACTGCTGTCGAAGGGACTGGGGCCTGGCGGGACGGAGGTGGAGCACGATGCCGAATTCGATCTTGTGGATCGGTCTGGTGGTGCTCTGGGTATTCGTGCTGTTCCCCATGCTCGCCGGACGGCACCCGCGCATTCGGCAGACGACCGACGCGGCCCTGGCGACCCGGGTGTTGCATCGTGGTGACGCCAAGCGACTCATCAGGAAACGGCCCGCCGCCGGCCATGACACCGACCCCGACTATGTACCCACCCGGAGAGTTGAGCATCCCCACACCGATGATGCGGAGGATCGGATGACGAGATCGGACGACGAGACCGCCACCGGCGACGACGATTTCGAGGCCGACCGCGAAGTCGATACGGTTGTCGCGCCGAACGCGGAGTCCGGCGCGGACCTCGACGACGAATTCGTCGACGCGGACGAGGATCGGGTGGAGGCGGCCGACGAGTTCGATGCCGACGATCCCGGGATCCACGGCGAAGCCCCGGTCGACGGGTACGGCGTCGATGACGATGACGTGCGCGACGACTACGAGCGGGATGCCGCCTACGAGGCGGATATGCACGACGACCCCCCTTCGGATGCCGACCCTCGCTCCGACTACGACGTCGACTCCGATGCCGGATCCGACTCAGGCACAGACGATCGCGACCACGTGGCGGACGACGAGTCAGTTCCGGCCGCGGCGCGCGCCTCGACCGTCATGGCCCGAATTCCCGCTGCCCGCACGCCAGAGCCGTACGACGAGGACGAATCCGAGTACGACGAGCGGGATTTCGTGCCTTCCCGTCGCGGTCGCGGCGGCTACGACCCGGAGGCCGATGCCATCGCCCGCGCCGCCCGCTACCGCTTCCGCCAGCGGGCCGTGCTCGGACTGGCTTGCAGCGTGGTGCTTTTCGCCGCGGGCGGACTGCTGGTGTCGTCGCGGGTGTGGGGGCTGTGCGCGCTGTCCGCGGCCGTGCTGGTGGGCTATCTGGCCTACCTGCGCAAGCAGGTGCGGATCGAGGAGGATATCCGCCGCCGCCGCGCCGCCCGTTTGGCCCGCAACCGCCACCGCGGGGACGCGGACGACGACGAGGAGGAGTCTCCACGCCGCGTCGTCGATCACCGTTCACCCGACCGGGAGAGCGCGCGCACCCGGCTGCGCCGCGCCACGCTCCTGGAACCCGACGACGAGGATCCGATGTTCGAGCATCTGGAGATGTTCGACGCCGCAACCGCCCGTGAAACCCGCGAGCGCGCCGCGGGCGCCCGCATGCGCCGCGCGGTGGGCGAGTAGACCACCCGCTCTCCCCGCTGACACCGAGGCCCCGTGCTTCGGGTCGGGGTGCACGCAGTGATCCCGCCTTTCGGGTCGCGGGCACTGGACTAATGCCCGATCACCGAACGCGTCCGCCCGAGCCGAGGGGCGCGGACGAGCCGCGCGCCTACTTCGGGTCGCGGTACGGCGGATCGTTCGAACCCGGACTGGGTGCGGACGAGGCGCGCGCCTACTCCGGGTTGCGGTACGGCGGATCGTTCGAACCCGGACCGGGTGCGGAGGAGCCGCGCGCCTAGTTCGGGTTGCGGTACGGCGGATCGTTCGAACCCGGACTGGGTGCGACGGGGCGCGCGGCCGGTCGTACGAACGCGTGTTGTGCCGCGGCACCGCGTGGTGCATCGTCAGCCGATCTGCTGCTCGATTCGTTCGGCCAGAGTGCGCAGTGCGGCGGCGAATTCGCGGGCGGCGGCGGGGTCGCCGCTGGACTCGCGGAGCGCGCGGCGGGTGAGGGCGGCGAGGCGCGCTTCCATCGCGGCGAAGGGCCCGGCGCGGCGGGCGGTCGTGGATTCGGGGCGGTCGCCGCGCTGCCAGGCGCGCAGTCGTTCGACCACATCGGCTTCGTCGAAGCGCGGCGGCAGCAGCGCCACCGCCTCGCGGAGAGTGGCGGCGGTGATCTTGACGTTCTCGGCGGCGAGGGTGGTGTAGACCGTCACAGCCGCGTCGTCGCCGTGTTCGGCCGCCACCGGCAGCAGTTCGCGAATCTGGCCCTCGTTGATGGCGGGCGCGTGCCGGTGCAGGCGCGCGGCCAGCGGCCAGGCGCGAATCAGCTTGTGGGCGTAGGAGCGCCGCATATCCCAGCGCTGCTCCACGTAGTCGTCGAAGGTCGCGTACCCATTGCGGTAGAGGCGGCCGTCGCGGACGATCTGCAATGCCCGCCCGGCCGACCAGAATGCCTGGCGCAGCGTATCGATCGACGATTCGCAGACGGCCAGCTGTGCGTGCTCGCATTCGCTCAGCGGTCCCTCACCCGCCGCGAGCGAGGGTAATTCCAGCACGGTGGGCGCGGCCTCCTGCGGCGGCGGTACCGTGCCCAGTCGAATGGCTATCGGGCTGCCCTCCGCAATGCCGTCCTCGAATTCCGATCGCTGCCATCCGATATTGCGCGACGGCGGGTATTCGGCACTGTCGGACGAGGATTTCCGCATCAGGCCGAAACCTCGCCCAGAAGACCGTCGCGTGCGCCGAACTCATCGCGTTCACGGGGGATTGCCGCAGTTCCAGGGGGTTTGATCATGAACAATCCTCCAAAGATGAGGAGCGTCGGCGGATGCCGGAAAAGTCTCGCACGCATGCGTGCGATGCCTCCGGATTGGGCGCCGAAAATCGCCGTGACGACCGGATTCTCGTGCCTGCCGCCCGGTCCGCTGTGTCCAATTGGACACAGCGATGCGCCGCATTGTGGTGCGTTACGTTAGTCGTTCGTTATCGAAACTCGCGTGTCGGACTGTGCATAACCCTGTGAACAAGCGAACCATGCAATGTCGAAGTGTGGATGTGATGAGTGTCAACCGAGTAGCTCACAGCTCGATCGGAGGACTGCATCATGGAAACAGGCGGAGACAGACAACGGTTTCGTTTCTTCGCACGGCACATTTCTTGGCGGCCACTGGTGGTCGGGGCGCTCGGCGCCGCGGGCCTCGCCGTGGCTCTGCTCTACTCCGCTGGTTCGGCGAAGGCCGAGCCGGTGGCGGTGCCCGGCTTCGGCGTCATCGAGATTCCGAACGACATCGCGGGCAGCTTCGGCTTCGGCCCCGGACCCGCGCCGGGCGCATCGACGTTCGATACCGCGCCGGGCGTGCTCACCGTCCCCGACGCCGCCCCGGCGGCCATGGCGCCGCCAGCGCCGCAACCAGCCGCCGCCCCGGCGGCTTCCCGTAGCGTCACCGTCGCGGGGCTCGGCACGTTCCCCGTGCCCGACGGTGTGCCCCCACTGGTCGGCATCCCCGGCGTCACCGACCATCCGGCCCCCGTGGCGGTTCCGGACCGTCCGACCACGGGGGAGCGGGCCGTCGAGGCCGCCCGCTCCAAATTGGGCACCGCCTATCGCATGGGCGGTACGGGGCCGGACTCCTTCGACTGCTCCGGTCTGGTGCAGTGGTCCTATCGCGAGGCGGGAGTGGATCTGCCGCGTACCAGTCAGGGCCAGTTGGCCGTCGGCACCCCGGTCGGCGTGGACGAGCTCCAGCCCGGCGATCTGGTGTCGTTCTACGGCGGCGGGCATTCGGCGCTGTACGCGGGTGACGGCCGGATCATCCACGCCTCCACCTACGGCGTCGGCGTCACCGAGACCGAACTCGGCGATATGCCGATCACCGGCGCCCGCCGCTACTGACCGATCGACAT
>NZ_JASCXP010000341.1:0-8195 GCF_030010695.1 Nocardia sp. CC201C | reverse complement strand
GGGGGGGGGGGGGGGGGGGGGCGCCCCGCGCCCCCCCGCCCCCCGCGCGGGGCCCCCCCCCCCCCGCCCGTGGTGACGAATCTGTACGGACCCGTCGAGGCGACGAGCTACGCGCTCGGCTTCGCGATTCCGGCGGATATGGCGGCGGACCGACCCGTACCCGTCGGACGTCCAGCCGACAACACCCGGGTCGCGGTGCTGGATCCGGCGCTGCGACCGGTGCCGGTCGGTGTCGCCGGGGAGATCTACCTGTCCGGGGCGGGACTGGCCAACGGCTACCACCGCGCCCCGGCCCGCACCGCGGAGCGCTTCGTCGCCGACCCGTTCGGCCCCGCCGGTGGACGCATGTACCGCACCGGCGATATCGGGCGCTGGGACGCCGACGGCCTGCTGCACTTCCTCGGCCGCGCCGATCGGCAGTTGAAGGTCAACGGTTTTCGCGTCGAACCGGGCGAGGTGGAGGCGGCGCTGCGGCGCGAGCCCGGCGTCGACGCCGCGATCGTCACCGCGCGCCGGGCCGCCAGCGGGCAGTCGCTCATCGCGCACATCGTCGCGACCGATACGGTCGACACCGCCGCGCTGCGGACCCGGCTGGCGTCGACGCTGCCGTCCTACCTGGTGCCCTCGGCCATCGTGGCCCTGGACGCGCTGCCGTTGACGCCCATGGGGAAGATCGACGTGAACGCGCTTCCCGTACCCGCGAACGGTGATCGGATTCCGGCCGGCACACCGCGCCAGCGGGTCCTCGTGCGCGAGTTCGCGGCGGCGTTGGGTATTGCGGAGGTCGGCGTCACCGACGACTTCTTCGCGCTCGGTGGCAATTCGCTGTCGGCGATCCGGGTGGTCGCGGCGCTGCGGTCCCGGCTCGGGGTCGCCGTATCGCTGCGCGACCTGTTCGAGTCGCCGACCGTCGCGGCGCTCGAGCAGGCGCTCGCCGACCGTGCGCCCGAACGCCTCCCGAACGGCCTTGCCACCGTGCGCCGTACCGACCCGATCCCGCTCGCACCCGCCCAGCAACGCCTGTGGACCGTGAACTACCTCGGCGGCAACCGCCCCGACTACCTGATCGCCACCGGCCTCGAGATATCCGGGCCGCTCGATCCGACGGCCGTGGCGGCGGCGGTCACCGATGTGGTCGAACGGCACGAAATCCTGCGCACCGTCCTGCCGTACGGCACGGACGGGCCCGTGCAGCACATCCTGCCGACGGCATCCGCACACCCGGATTTCCGGATCGTCGACCTGCCCACCGGCGACAGCGTCGACCGGGCGATGGACGCCGAACTCGCCGTGGGCTTCGACCTCACCACGCGTCCACCGCTGCGCATCCGCCTCTACCGCACCGGCCCCGAACACCACATCCTGCTCGGCGTCCTGCACCATGTCGCGGGCGACGGCGAATCCTTGGCCGTGCTCCAGCACGACCTGCTCACCGCCTACCGCGCGCGGGCGGTCGGCCACCCGCCCCGATGGGAATCTCCCGCAACCCAATTCGCCGACTACACGCTGTGGCTCCGGCAACTGACGCACGCCGACGGCCCCCTCCTCGAACGACAGGCGCGCTACTGGCGCACCGCACTCGACGGCCTGCCACCGCACCCGGTACTGCCCACCGACCGCCCCCGCGCAGGCCGCCGCGACAACAGCGCGGCGTCGCTGCCCATCCACCTGGACGCCGCCACCCACCGCGAGCTCGCACACACCGCCCGCGCCCACCGCGCCAGCGTCTACATGCTCGTCCACACCGCCCTCGCCCTCGCCCTGCACGATCGCGGCGCGGGCCCCGACCTGCCCATCGGCGTGGCCCTGAGCGCCCGGGACACCGCGGGCCTGCACGACCTGGTGGGCTGCGTGGTCGACACCGCCGTCGTCCGCGCCGACCTGTCCGCCGCCCCCACCCCCGGCGACCTGGTGGCGCAGGTCCGTGAACGCGTCCTCGCCGCATACGACAACAAGGAATTCCCCTTCGACGATCTCGTGGCCCTGCTCAACCCGCCACGCTCCCGGACCCACCACCCCCTGTTCCAGGTCATGGTGACCTACCTGCGCGGCACCCGAATCGACACCGCCGACACCGGCCTCACCATCCGCCATCACCCCGTCCCGGTCCGCCATACCCCCTGGGAACTGCTGCTGAACCTGCGCGAGGAATACGGCCCGAACGGCGAATACGCCGGAATCCGAGGCGAGATGGTGTATGCCGCAGAGCTTTTCGAGCACAGCACGATGGAGTCCACGGTGGCCGCGATGACGACCGCCCTGCACGCGCTGTGCGCCGAACCGTCGACCGGCACCGACCAGGACGCTCGGGAGTAGCGGCATCATCAGCCATCCGAGCGGGCTGGTCAACCGCTCGGCGTACCGACTCGCCTCGGCCGGGATCTGAAGGCGCACCTCCTGGGTGATCTCCTCGGCCACCGGGCAGCGGTGCGTCGGCCACTCGTGTCTCGATTGCGGCACGCTCGTCGTCGCGGTGTGGTCGGTGCGCGGATTCTGTCGGTTTCGGTGGTTGCCCGAAGAAATCTCGTCGGGCACCAAACCGCGGGCGAGGGCTGGGCGAAGTCCTTCCGGTACTCGTGGACGGCCATGAGTACTCGGGGTCTCAGCCGCCCCGCTGCTGGACGTCACCGGTCGCTGCCGCCCCCGACCCGCGGCCGGTGACCAGGCGAAGGCCCGAGCGGAAAGGACACCAATCCGACCGGCACGGCTGGCCGAAGTCCCTCCCGTCCCGAATTCCGCGGTCGCGCACGCGGGCCGCACGACGAAAGAAGATGATCATGAAGATGTCGCAGCGCACCCTCGCGGTGGCCGTCGCCCTGGCCGCCGCCACCGCGGTCGTGACCGGGTGCTCCGATGACCAGTCCGATTCGACCGCCGCGACCTCGTCGACCACCACGACGGCGGCCGCGACGACCACCGCCGACGCGGCCTCGGACCTGGTCGGGCCCGGCTGTACGGAATATGCCGAGCAGGTGCCCACCGGCGCGGGTTCGGTGAGCGGTATGGCGCAGGATCCGGTCGCCGTGGCGGCCTCCAACAACCCCATGCTCACCACCCTGGTGTCGGCGGTGTCGGGCAAGCTCAACCCGGAGGTGAACCTGGTCGACACCCTGAACGGCGGGCAGTTCACCGTTTTCGCGCCCGTCGATTCGGCCTTCGCCAAGATCCCGAGCGAGACCGTGGACGGCCTGAAGACCGACTCGGCGACGCTGACCAAGATCCTCACCTACCACGTGGTCCCCGGACAGATCGCGCCCGACGAGATCGCCGGAACGCATCAGACCGTCGAGGGCGGATCGGTCACGGTCACCCGGAACGGGGACGACATCAAGGTCGGCGACGCCGCGGTCGTCTGCGGTGGGGTCAAGACCGCCAATGCGACGGTCTACATGATCGATTCCGTGCTGATGCCGCCCGCCTGAGCGCACGGTCCGACACGCCCGTGGTCGCTCACGTCCACCACGCCGCCAGGAAACGAGAGTCTGATGCCGACGCCGCGAATCCCGTTCAACTCGGCCGAGTTCGGAGGAATGCCGCGGGTGCCCGCATGACCGAAGACGAGCATTCGACGGTTGTTCCGCTGTTCCGTGACCTGGAGCAGACCGCGGTGGCGCAGCCGTCCTGTCCCGCCGACCGCCCGGGGCGGGACCGGGAACTCGCCGAACGCCTCGTCGGCCTGCTGGCGGCGGTGGGCGGGGGCGATCGGGCGGCGTTCACCGAGCTGTACCGCCTGACCAGCCACCGCGTCTACGGCCTGGCCTTGCGCATGCTGCGCAACCGATCCACCGCCGAGGAGATCGCCCAGGAGGTGTACCTCCAGGCGTGGTCACTGGCGGGTCGCTACGACGAGCGGATGGCCAGTCCCATGGGCTGGCTGATGATGCTGACCCATCGCCGGGCCGTCGACCGCATCCGCATGGAGCGGTCGGCGACCGGACGGGAAAACGCCTACGGCCACCTGCATCTGGGTCGTGACCACGACGTCGTACTGGAAGCCGTGGAGCAGAGTTTCGACGAGCGGGCGGTGCGCGGGTGCCTGGAAACACTGACGCCGTTGCAGCGGGAGACCCTCGCCCTGGCCTACTACAGCGGCCGCACGTACTCCGAGGTCGCCGACCACCTGGGCACGCCCGTGCCCACCGTGAAAACCCGTATCCGCGACGGGCTGAAGCGCCTGGCGGCCTGCCTGACAGGAGGCGACGTCCGATGAGCACCACCGAGCGGCCCGATCTGGACCTGCTCGAACTCGCCTACCTGTACGCGATCGACGCCGTATCCGACGAGGAGCGCGCCGTCATCGAGGAGCGGCGGGAACGCGCCGACCGGTTCACCGCCGCCGAGTTCGACGCCACGGTCGTCGCCATCCGCGACACCATGGCCGATCTCACCGTGGTCGATTCCGTGCCTCCCCCGGTGGAATTGGAGGATCGGCTGCTGCGCGCGCTCGACCGTGTCATCCGAGTCGCCGGGCGCGGCGTGCGATACCGATGGCACGGTGGCCTGGGTCCGTTCTCCCGGCTGGACTGGTTGGCGGCGGCCTTCGTCCTGGTGATCGCGCTAGGCGCGGGGATCGGCTTCGTCGTGCAACGCCCCGGGGAGCCACCCGGTCCCGGCGAGATTACGGCGGCGATGATCGAGCGGCAGCCGGACGCGCTGACCCGGACCGTCCAGGTCACCGGCGGCGGTGAACTGTCGATCCGAGCCTCGGCGATGCTGGGTGCCGCGGCGGTCGACCTCCGGGATGTACCGGTTCCGCCCGTCGGCCGCTGCTATCAGATCTGGTTGGTCGAACTGGGCGGCCAACCGCGGTCGGCCGCCATCGTGGACGCGCTGTCGACCATGCCGGTGGTTACTGCTTTCGGCCCCACCGACACCCTGGCCGTCACCATCGAACCCGCCGGCGGCTCCCCGCTGCCGACCACCACCCCGGTGGCCAGCCTGAACCTCACCTGAGCCGACTCGATCGAAGGAGTCGTGATGTCGAAACCGAACAGTGCCGCCCTCGGCTCCCCACAGCATTCGTCAGCCGCCGGGATCGGTCGCGGCCGGGCCGCGCTGGCCGGGATGCTCGGTGCCGCCACGGTGCTCGGGGTGGGGCATCTGGTCGCGGTATTCGTCGATCCGGCGTCCTCGCCGTTCTTCGCGCTCGGCGCGACCATGGTCGACCACACTCCGACTGCCTTGAAAGAAGCCGCGATTCGACGCTTCGGCAGCAATGACAAGCTGGCACTGTTCGTCTCCATGGCCGTGGTGATGGCCAGCGGCGCGGCCATCGCGGGCCTGCTCGAACGCCGCCGGCCCATCGGCAGTGCGCTCCTGCTCCTGCTGGGCGGTGTCACCGCGCTGGCGGCGCTGCAACGGCCCACTGCCACACCGTGGTTCGCGCTGCCCACCGTGGTGGGGATCGCCGCCGGCATCCTGGCCCTGCGCGCCCTGGTGTGGACCGCGATGTCCCGCCCGGGGGAACCGGAGGGATTGTCGCGGCGGCGATTCCTGACCGGCGCGGTCGCCGTGGGCGCGGTCGCGGCCGGTGCGGCGGCGACCGGTCGCTGGCTGGGTGCGCGCCTGCGCGACGTGGTGGCCGATCGGGCGCGATTCGTGCTCCCCGTTGCCCGCCGGACGGCGCCGCCCATCCCGCCGGAGGCCGAAGTGCCCGTTCCGGGAATCACCCCGCTGCTCACCCCCAACGACCGCTTCTACCGGGTCGACACCGCACTGCAACTGCCCGCGCTGGCCAGTGCCGACTGGCGACTGCGAATACACGGAATGACCGACCGCACCGTGGAATTCGATGTCGACGAGCTGCGGCGACGCCCCGCCGTGGAGCGCGTCATCACGCTCACCTGCGTGTCCAACGAGGTCGGCGGCGACCTGGTCGGCACCGCCCGCTGGCTCGGCTATCCCTTGGCCGACCTGCTCGCCGAGGCCGGGGTGCGGCCCGACGCCGATATGCTGCTGTCCCGCAGTATCGACGGGTTCACGGCCGGAACTCCGCTGTCGACGGTGCTGGACGGCCGCGACGCACTGCTCGCGATCGGCATGAACGGCGAGGCCCTGCCGATCGAGCACGGTTATCCGGCGCGGCTGATCGTGCCCGGACTGTACGGCTATGTCTCCGCCACCAAGTGGGTGGTGGAGCTCGAGGTGACTCGTTTCGACCGCGCCCGGGCCTACTGGACCGAGCGCGGCTGGGCCGACCGCGCCCCGATCAAGATCGCCTCCCGGATCGACGTCCCCGCGTCGTTCGCCACCGTGCCCGCGGGGCCGCTGACGGTCGCCGGAGTCGCCTGGGCGCAGCGCCGCGGTATCGCGAGCGTGGAGGTGCAGGTCGACAACCAGCCCTGGCAGCCCGCGACCCTCGCCGCGGAGTATTCCGTCGACACCTGGCGGCAGTGGACCTGGCAGTGGACTGCCACACCGGGCACGCACACGCTGCGCGTCCGCGCCACCGACGGCACGGGGGAGCGGCAGACCGAGCAGCGCACCCCGCCCTTCCCCGACGGCTCCACCGGGTGGCACAACCGCGTGATCACCGTGCGCTGAGCACGGCTGCACATAGCGGATCGCGGTCATACGACCGTGATCACGTGCGTGGCTCCGAGCGCATCGCGCCAGTGACCGCGCATTTTGTCTGAATTATGGCGATTGCCAAATCGTTTCAGCGAAACGACCAATCCGTCCGGGTGTTCGGTGCGACTTCCTGTCTAGCTCGTTGCAGGGAAGTTGCTGCCATGTCCGGAGATAGTCCACGGTTTTTATCGGCGATTGGAGTGTTTTGATGACCGCCTTGGCCTCGGAGCCCGCAGGTCGTGACGCATCGAACACCGAATTCTCTTTCCCCTTGTCAGAGGCTCAGATCGGGATCTGGAACGCGCAGCACATTGCTCCGCAGGTGCCCTTGACCGTTGCCCAGTACGTCGAAATCCACGGCGAATTCGACGCATCCGTTCTCGGTCGGGCCATGCGGCTGTGTGCTGCCGATTTGCAGAGCCTGCGGCTGCGCATTGTGGAGGTGGCGGGGGAACCGCGGCAGCTGGTCGGTCCCGACAGCCCGATCGAGGTGGTACCGCACGACTTCCGATCCTGTGCCGACCCACGCGCGGCGGCGATGTCCTGGATGCGACGGGACGCGGCCGTTCCGATCCCGGTCCTGGGTGATCGGCTGTTCGAAACCGCCGCGCTGCGGGTAGGGGACGACGAATACCTGTGGTACGCCAAGATGCACCACATCGCCATCGACGGCTACGGCGCGATGCTGCTGGTCGCGCGGATCGCCGAACACTACACCGCGCTGATCGGCGGCACCGCCGCGAGCCCGGTGGTGGCCAGGGACCTGTATTCGATCTACGAATCCGAACGCGACTACCGGGACTCCGAGCAGTTCGAACGGGACCGGCAGTTCTGGAGCGAACGTTTGGCCGCCATCGGTTCCGAATTCAGCCTCAGCGACCGCCACGGTCCGGTGGGGGCCGAACGGTTGATCGAGGGCGGCCTGCTCGACCCGGCCGCGACCGCCGAACTCGCGGCGGTACGTTCGCGCTTCGGAGCTTCGCGCCCGGCATTGTTGACGGCCGGGGTGGTCGCGTATCTGGCCGCCGTCACCGGCCGTCAGGAGGTCACCCTGAGCCTGCCGGTCACCGCGCGCACCACCGCCGGACTGCGGATGTCGGCGGGCTACGTATCGAATGTGGTTCCACTGCACTTCGAGGTCACCGGCGACCACTCGATCGAGGATCTCGTGGGGCGGGTCGATCCCGGCATTCGTGACGCGCTGCGGCACCAGCGGTATCGGCACGAGGATATGGCCCGCGACCGGGGCGCGGCCGGTACGGACCGTGGGTTCCTCGGGCCGGTGGTCAATATCATGCTGTTCCACAACGGCATTCGCTTCGGAAACGCGGCCGCGACCATGCATCTGCTGTCGACCGGCCCGGTGGAGGATCTGTCGGTCAACATCTACAACGGCTCCGGAGACGGCGAGCTGCATATCGACTTCATCGGCAACCCGGCGCGCTACACCGTCGACGAACTGCGCGCGCACCATGGGCGCTTCCTGGCCTTTCTCGCCGATTTCCTCAGTGCCGCACCGCCGACCCGGGTGTCGGAGCTGTCGGTGCTGGGGGCCGCCGAGCGACAGCTGGTGCTGCGGGACTGGGCGTTGACGCCGGCGGTCGCCGCCGACGGCGGCTTCGCTC
>NZ_JASCXP010000340.1:0-8213 GCF_030010695.1 Nocardia sp. CC201C | reverse complement strand
CGCGGCGCTGTCGACGATCAGCGGCTCGCCGGCGACCGAGTGGCTGTTCGGCCGCACCCTGAATCCGCTGGCGCCGTACGCCCGCCAGCGCCAGCGCGCCGAGCTCGCCCGGATGGAATACACGCCATGGCTGCTGCACCGGCAGAAATGGTTGCTGCACAACCGGGAATCGTGGCTGCGGGCGGCGGAGCGACGCGCGCAGAAGGCGGGCGGCGTGGATGATCCGCTGAAGGTGGCCAACATCATCGACGGCCTGTACGACTCCGGCATTCCCAAGGCGGAGCTCAACGGCGCGCTGGCCGAACTCCGCTTCAACGGCAAGGCCGTGGATCCGATGGACGCTCTGCACGTCGACCGGGCCGTCGCGGTCATGAACGCGTCGAAGTCGCAGAACCCGTACGGATTCGCACCGTTGCAGAAGGCATTGGCGGCGTGGGAGTCGGTGAACAACCACCCGATCGAACCGGGGCGGAGCCTGCGCGAACACCGGGCGTTCGTGGCGCAGGCCCATGTCGCCGCGACCAACTTCGCCAGGCATTCGCGGGTACCGCACTTCATCGGCGGCCAATCCGATATCGACTGGGCATTCGTGAACGACGTACGGGCGAACTGGGATTCGGCGGCTGCCCTGCAGGCGGCCATCTCGCCGGCCCGGTGGAACCAGGTCGGCGCGAACACTCGCCATCACATCGGGTCCGAGCTGGCGAACCAGCACCGGGACGCCGTCCTGCGCTATTACAACAACCCCGTCGAGGAGAATCGGGTGGCGGTCGACCAGATCGCCCGGCGCATCTCCAATCTGGACCACTTGGATCCGGATGCCGGTCTCGATCCGTGGGATTCGTGACATGGCATCGACCGACAGGCGCCGACTCACGTTCCTCGTCGCTATGGTTCCCTTTCCGATCCTGGTGATGATCCTGTTCGGCCTGATGATCGCCGGGGTCCTGGTCTTGCTGAGTCTCGTGATCGGAACGGCTGGCCAATCGGCCTCGGCGGACCTGCACTATCAGTGCGATACCGCGCTGGGGCCGGACCCCTCGCTCACCGAGACTCCGGTGACATCCACCGTGCCCCCGACCGGCGCAGCCGCCCTCACCGCACCGCCTTCGACCAATCCGTACGCCGCCATCACCCTGGACCCCGACGAGACCGAAGTCTCCCAGTGGCAGCGCGACTGCGTCGAGGCCATGCGCTCGGCCCCCTATCAGCTCCCCGCTCTGCGGACACCCAACACCGGCCCCGCCGGGGCATGCGCCGGGCAGCTCGCGATGACACAGGAGGGAAGGCGGTGGGGAGAGGGGGCCGACGGTGCGTCCGGGCCGGCGGATCTGTCCCGGTCCGTCGTCTACTCGGCCGAGTTGGCCGCCACCACCACCGGTACGTGTGTGTTGGTGGCAGCGCCCACCCCGACCGCCGACCGGCACGGCTGCGCACCGGTGCTGCCGACCACGATCGCCGGACAGGGGGTGTGCGGGCAGCGCGTCGATCCGTCCGCTGCCTCGGCGGGCGATCTGGTGTTCTGGGAGTACCGGGGCAACGCGCCGACTCGGGTCGGCGTCGTCGTGGGCGACGGTCAGGTCGTCACCGGCGATCCGTCGGCCGGTGGCTACGTACGGCAGGGGCTCCCGCGCGCCGACGACGTCCGGGTCAAGCGGGTGCTCGACATGGGAGGCTCCTGACGGGTGAACGCGACAAGACATACGAACCGTGAATAACGGTTGAATTCCTTGCTGCGAATTCACTGATTGTTCGTCTGATCGACGAAGGGGCGATCCTGTAATCGATCGCTGTCCGTCGGTACGTTATCCGCGTGTACATTGCGCCGGACATTCGGCGATGGGTTCGGGAAAAGCCATCGCGGCGTCGCGCAGCATGGATAACATCCTGCTTCGTCTTGTTGGTGCTGGTCCCGGGCGCGTTGGGTACTGTCGCGACCGCACAACCGGGCACTGCGAGACCGAGCGCCTGGGTGAACAGCGGACTCGGCTGGATGGATATCCGGGACACTTCCGGTGTGCCGCTGTCGGAGTACCATTTCGCCACCGATCACGGATCGTTGCTCAATCCCGGCGGCGGGATGTGGGCCCTGTTGATCACGCTGGAATTCGCCGGTTACATGGTGATCGTCACCACGGCGATCTGGCTTATCGGATATGTCCTCAGTTTTCGGTGGCTCGATCTTTTCGCCGACGCACTGATCGGTGTCGCGGATGGTGTGGCCGCACAGCTGGCGACTCCGATCGTGCTGCTCACCGCCGCCACGGTCGGGGCGGTCGTGGTGGCTTGGCTGCTCGTGCGCGGGTATCGAGCCAGGGCCACCGCGCAGACGGTCGCCATGCTCGCCGTCGCCGTGCTCGGCCCGCTCTTTCTCGCCGAACCGCTCGCGGCTGTGCTGTCCTCCGACGGACTGCTGGTACACGGGCGCGATATCGGGCTGTCGGTGGCGGCGGGGCTCAACGGCGACGGCAACCCGCAACCGAGCGGGCTGGTGGCGGCGGTGCAGGGCGACCTGGCGGACAACTTCGCGCGGCGGCCGGTGCAGGTGTGGAACTTCGGGCACGTCGTGGACGAGCGCTACAGCTGCCGAGCGGCCTGGTCCGCCGGAATCCGGTCCGGTGAGATGTCCGAAGTCGCCGACGGGCTCCGGGACTGCGGGGATACCACCGCGCACGCGGCCATCGAGAATCCCGGAGCGGCCCAGCTGGGTACCGGATTGTCGCTGCTCGTCTTCGGCTCGTCGCTCCTGGCGTTCGCGGCCTATCTGGGCTTGCAGATCATCCGGTCCGCGCTGGACGCGGTGTATCAGGGGTTCATGGCGATCTTCGGCTTCGCGGCCGGAGGATTCGTCTACGGGCCGACGCAGACCTTCCTCGTTCGCAATATCGTCGATATCGGAATGGCCGCCGCGCGCATGGTCGTCTACACCGTTTTCCTCGGCGTCTACGTGCTGTTTCTCGGGAATCTGTTCCGACTGGCCGGGGACCAGGTGCTGGCCGTCCTCACCATCGGCGGGGTCGTCGAGATCGTGGCGATCTGGCAACTGCGGAGATTGAAGCGGGGCCTGGATCGCGGCGCCGCGTGGATAGCGAATCGGGTCGCGCTGACGGCGCAGGGCGGCGCCCCGGCCGGTGCGGGATCGTCCGACCCGGTGGCTCTCGGCATGGGCACGGTGCGCGCGGCGAACTCGCTGTCATCGGGAGCGGGGCTGCTCGTCGGGCTGGCCGCCGTGTCCACGGTCAACAAATCACCCGCCACCGCGTGGCTGTTGGGCAAGACACGGAATCCGTTGTCGCCCTACGCGCGCAGACGTCGGAGCACGGCGCTCGACTTCGCGGAGTACAGCTCGCTGTCGTTGCACCGGCAGCGATGGGCGAAGGCGAACCGCGACTCCTGGGAGCGCGCGGCGCGCTATCGCGCCGAGAAGCACGGCGGTGTGGACACGCCGCTGGCCGTCGCCGAGGTCATCGACTCGCTCATGGATTCCGGAATCCCCAAGGCGGAACTCAACGGCGCGCTCGCCACCATCGGAGTCCGTCCGGACGACGCGTTGCACGCGGACCGCGCCATCGCCGTGCAGAACGCGTCGATGTCGCAGAACACCTATCTGCCGAACCGGGTGCGACAGGCCCTGGCCGCCTGGGAATCGGTGCACAACCATCCGGTCGGACCGGAGCGGGACCTGCGTGAGCATCTGGCCTTCGCCGCGCGGGCCCAGGTCGCGGCGCGCAAGCTCGCCCGGGATGCGCCGGGGCCGCGAATCGACGCGGAGGTCGACTCGGCATTCGTCGATCTCGTACGCCGACACTGGGACACCCCGGGGGCGCTGCGCACCGTCATCCCGGCGGACCGGTGGCGATCGGTCGGTGCCGCGACCCGGCATGTCATCGGTACCGAGGCGGCCGAGGCGCACAGCGCGGCGGTCGCGCGGTACTACGACGCGCCCACCGGGCGGAATCGCGCATTGGCCGACCACACGGCACACCGGATTTCGGTCCTCGGCCACGGACACCCCGATGAGGGACCGGGTCCGTGGGACTACTGAAGGCGGCCGCAGGCCGCGACCGCGCCGCGCCGCGACGGCTGTCGGAATTCCCCCGTATCCATCGGTTCGGATTCACGGGGTAGCGAAAACGCCTTCGTGCGAACAGGACTCGACCGCGATCTCGGTCGGTAGGGCAGAGGTTCGGCCCTGTCATGCGAACCCGCTCCGGCCAGGTCGGCCCGGTATTCCCAGTGGTGGCGGTTCGTGTGGCGGCGCGGGTGGTCAGGATGGTTGTCGGACGGTTCCCCGAGCGGGTCGAGGAGGCATCGGATGGCCGTGTGGGCGGTGGCGTCGGACGGGGCGGGGGAGTGATGACCGTGGCCGAACCGGGGGCCGGTGCCGAGCTCGTCGACGAGACCGCGGATGAGCCGGACTCCGCACTGTCGGTGGGGTTCGACGAGGACGACGGTGCGGGACAGATATCGGCGACACCGTGGACGCCCAGGCGAAATCATCCCGGAGGAACCACCGCGCCCGCCTCGGCACCCACCGCGCCCGCGTCGACGTCCGGGCCGAGCCCGGGCACTTCGGCCGCAGCACCGTCGGCGGTGACGCCGGTGGCTGGTCCGGCGTCGCTCCCGAACGCGGTTGTGGCGCAGCCCGGTGCGATCGTCCCCGTGGCCGCGGTGACCGGACCGGATACCGCGGTGTCGGTAGCCGGGACGCCGCTCCCCGAGGGGCTCGGCGTGCCCCGCGAGCGGTCGAGCCCGGGGCTCGACCGCGACAGCGAGGCCGATAGCGATGCCGACAGCGATGCGGCCGATGCCGATCGGTCCGGTATCGAGGACGCGTTGGCGCAGCTGCTACCCGCCCTGTCACAGGCCCTGTCCACACCGCAATCCCCCACCGCGAGCGCGGCCAGCCCGCACACGACCGACTCCGGCACCGGCACCGGGATATCCGACACCACGGTCACCGGCGCCGACGACGAACCCGTCACCGTCGGATTGTCACCGCAGGCCGAGCGGGCCCTGCGAATCCTGAAGGTACTGGCCGCTCTCTACGGCGCGCGCGAAGCCGCCGCCGCATCCGCCACCGGCCTCGACTCGGCCACCGGCAAGACCGGCGGCGCCGGTGCGACAGCCAGCGGGCACACCGCCGCCGCCCTGTTCCAGAAGCACGCCGCCACCGCGTTCACCAACCTCGACAACCGGCTCGCCAACTACGTCACCAATCTCGCCGGTGCCAACACCGTCGACCGCGACCAACTCCTGCACCTCATCCGCGAAACCAATGTCGCGTTGGCGACTCTCGGGCCCGACACCTACACGCCGGCGGGACAGCGCAAAGCCCACCAGATCCTCACCCGCGCCCTCCAGTACGCCCATCAGATCGTCGGCACCGGGCAAGCCAATTCCGCCCAGACCGCCGCGCACATCAACCAACTCACCAACCAGTACCTCTACAACCTCGCCGGACAGAATCCGTCCACCCACACCGGTGTCGGCGGCGGCGCGGGCAGCGGTCGCTTCGTGCTCCCCGCCCAGGGCACCTTCACCTCCGGATACGGTCCGCGCTGGGGCAAACACCATGACGGTGTCGATATCGCCAACGCGATCGGCACGCCGATTCTCGCCGCGGCCGACGGAGTGGTGGTAGCCGCCGGACCGGCCAGCGGATTCGGCCAATGGGTGAAGATCCGGCACGCGGACGGCACCGAGACGATCTACGGGCACGTCGACAGCTACTCCGTACAGCCCGGGCAGCAGGTCAGCGCCGGGCAGCAGATCGCCCGGATGGGCAATGAGGGCCGGTCCACCGGTCCGCACCTGCATTTCGAGGTGCGGCAGAACGGTTCGGCCCTGGATCCGAAGTCCTGGCTGGCGCAGCGCGGCATTCGATTGGCGTAGTTCGATCGGGCTTGTCCGGCTCCGCATTCCGCCTCGTGCGCGCGGACCGGCCTCCACACAGCGCGCGGGCGCGGCGCTACCGGTCGATTGTGCTGTGTGCACAACGCGCCCCGCCGACTATGGCGTCCGGGTACGTTCCCCGGGCTGCGGTCAGCCGTTAGCGTTCGACATGTCGAGTACGGAACGGGTGAGGGTCGTGTCTGTAGCTGTCGATCATTTTGTCTGGCATCGGGCCGAATTCGGCCCCGGCGCGCCCAGTCTCGAAGACCAGCGTCTCCGCTGGGGATATCGCGAATTCGCCGAGCGTGTCGATGCCGCGGCCGCCCAGTTGGCGGTTACGGGCGTTCGGCGTGGCGCCACGGTAGCGATCGTGCTGCCCAATCGGCTGGAGTTGCTGGTGGCTCTCATGGCCGTGTGGCGGTTGGGTGCGATCGCGGCACCGCTGGACCCGGACGGCGACGAGCCGCTGATCGAAGCACAGATCGTCGCCGCCGACGCCGTGGTGGTGCTGGATGATCGTCCGCTGCCCGGTCCTTCACATCGGATCGCCGGGGTTCCGCGCTTGGCGGTCGAGGTCCTGGCGCGTCCGGTGCCCGTCGGATGGGTCGCGCCGCCGGACCCGAAGAGCGAGGATTCCGCTCTGGTGTGTTTCGGATCCGGTGCCGGGCCGGATTGCGGCGTGTTTTCCCACGGGTGGCTACGGGAGGTGGCGGCCGATACAATCCGGTGCCTGGGTCTCACCGGATCCGACCACTGCAGGATCTCGCTGCCGTTGGCCCGAGCCGATGTGATCGGAATGAATTTCGTTGCGGCGATGGTGCTGGGATCGCGGCTCAGTCTGGTCTCGGCCCGCACATCGCCGAACTGGGCACCGCCGACGGGAGTGTCGGTGTGCTCGGGATTCGCGACGTTCGGGGCTCGGGTGCCGTAGCGGCCGCGTTCCGCGCACGATCTTGTTGAGAGGTCCAGCTCGATGACTGTTTCCGCGCTCCCACCCGAACATCGAGCCGCCGTATCGTCCGAGCCGTCACCGGCTCTGGTAGCCAGTGTGATCGAGGAGATCGGGACGGCGTTGCGGGCGCGGGAATCGGAAGTGGTCGAGGAGATGACCATCCGAATACTCAACGAGAACGACTTCACGCGGGCCGATCCGCGAATGGAGAAAATGCGGGTCGCCGCAATCCATTCGAATGTTTCGACCATGATCGAGATCTTGGCCAACAACATTCCGCTCGAGCATATGCAACCACCGGTGGCCGCGGTCGAGTCCGCGCGCCGGGCGGCGCAGCGGGAGATCCCGTCCAACCTTCTGGTGCGTTCGTACCATATGGGACAGAATTCGATCATGCGCACGCTCCATGAAGAGGTGGAGCGCCGGAAGCTGCCGGTCGAATTGGCGCTGGCCGTGGTCAAGCTGCTCAACGACAGAATCTACGCCTACGCCGACTGGATCACCTCGTACGTTTTCGAAACCTATGAGGCCGAACGCATTCGGTGGATAAATGCCCGCGGCACCGTGAATTCCTCCACGGTTCAGGTGCTGCTGTCCACGACGACTCCCGACCAGGCCGCTTTCGAGGACGCCACGGGTTACCGTCTGGACCGAACCCACGTGGCGGTGTTCCTCTGGTACACAGGCGGTGACGAGTCGACCGTTCTGAATGTGCTCGGTGCGGGCGCACGGGCGCTCGCGCGTGACCTCCAGACCGATGGGCCGCCATTGGTGACCGCGGTCGACCGGCGCTTGGTGTGGGCATGGCTGCCGTTCGGGGATCATCGCCCGGCTGTCGATATCCCCGAGTCGGTGGCGGCGGGTGGGCTGCCGACCGGGATCCGGCTGGCCGCCGGGTTGCCCGGTCGGGGGCTGTGCGGATTCCGGCGCTCCCATCAGCAGGCCGAGGCCACCTATTTCGTGGCCACCGTCCCGGACGCGCCGCCCAGTCGCCGGTCCATGAGCTTCGGTGATCCGGGCGTGGCGGTGGTGTCGCTGCTGGCTCAGAACCTGGACGCGACCCGGGCCTGGGTACGGGAGGTGCTCGGGGAACTCGCCAACGATACCGAACAGGCCGCACCCCTCCGGGACACGCTGCGCACCTACTACGCGACCGGGGAAAGCCATCTGCACACCGCGCAGCGGATGATCCTGCACCGCAACACGGTCAAGTATCGAATCACCAAGGCGCTGGACATGATCCAGGACGGCGGCACGCCGCACAGCAAACTCGATATCGCCGTGGCGCTCGAGGTCTGCAGCCTGCTCGGGCGCAAAGTCCTACGCGCACCCCACCGCTAGCCGGCCGCCCCGCCGAGTGCGATAC
>NZ_JASCXP010000339.1:0-8234 GCF_030010695.1 Nocardia sp. CC201C | reverse complement strand
CGTCGCGGAACGCGACCGGGAACGCGCCGCCGCGCTGGGCGCGGTCGTCGACCTCCCGGCCCGCCGCTTCGCCATCGCCGTGCATCACGGCCCGTTCGACGATTTCGACCGGACCTACGGCGCTCTCGGCAGCCATGTGGCCGAACACGACACCGCCCTGGCCGAACCGATTCGCGAGGTGTACCTGATCGGCCCCGGCGATGCCGCGCCCGCCGACTACCGCACCGAGATCTGCTGGCCCATCGACCGACTCTGAACTCGACCCATCGCGACTCCGCCCATTCGGAAAGGAAGCGCCGCCATGTCCCTCACCATCGCCAATATCACCATCGACTGCGCCGACGCCGCCGCCCTGGCCGCGTTCTGGTCACAACTGCTGGAGCGGCCGGTCGACCCCGACGCCAATCAGTTCTTCGCGACCGTCGGCCGCACGGCGGGTGCGTCGCCCACCCTCATGTTCCTGGCCGTACCGGATAAGAATCCGGGCAAGAACGTGGTGCATCTGGATCTCGTCGCCGATGATCTGCCCGCGCAGATCGACCGCGCGCTGGCCCTGGGGGCCGAGCACATCGGCGACTTCGACGAGTACGGGGTCCGCTGGACCACCCTCGCCGATCCGGAGGGCAATCTGTTCGATATCGCGGCGGGTTGAGCGGGGCCTCAGGCCAGTTCGCGCTTCAGGTTCTCCAGCACCTCGGCCTGGATCTTCTTCAGGCCGAGCGGTGCGAAGATGCCCTCGAAGATGCCGCCGATACCGCCCGCGCCCTTCCAGCTGGTGCGCACGTTGACCAGGGAGCCGGTGCCCTGCGGGGTGACGGTCCAGGTGGTGACCATGGAGGAGTTCGAATCCCGTTCGGTCACCATGGAATCGGAGACCGAGATGGCGGCGCGCACATTGCGGGAGCGCTTCTCGGTGGCCTGGAGCGTCCACTCCGCCACGGTGCCGGCACCCTTGCCGCCCTCGACCACCTTGTAGTCGCGGTAGTGCGAGGAGAGGATGCGCGGGCGCACCGTCTCGTAGTCCGCGATCGCCTCCAGCGCCCGCTTCGGTTCGGCCGCCACCACGATCGAGCTGGACGCGCTGACCTGTCCCACCATGAGCTCCTTACTGATTCCCGGCTCTCGGCCTCTTGCCGCCCGGTTATGCTACGCCGCCGCCGGTGCGACGGGATCGGTCCGCTCCGATGTCGGCGGCGTCGTTCGGGACCATAAAGTTAGCTAGAGTAACTATTGTCACGGTCCGGGTCGGAATAGATTCGCCCCGCCGCAGGTAGCGCCCATCGACACGGATGCAAACTGTGCGTGAAAACCGCCCCGCCGGTGTGATCCTGCTGGCCGACTCGCCGGGTCCGCGATAGGTTCCACAGGTGGCAGTGAGTCTGTTGGGGAAGGCCGGCCGCGCACCGGCCGCAGTGGAATCGGGTTTCGCCGCGCACGAGGCCGGGGTCGAACGACTGCTGGCGTCCTATCGTGCCATTCCACGCGACGCCGATGTCCGCCTGGCGAAGAAGACCTCCAACCTGTTCCGGGCCCGCGCCAAGAACACCGCCCCCGGACTCGACGTGTCGGGATTGACGAAGGTCATCGCGGTCGACCCGGAGGCTCGCACCGCCGATGTGGCGGGGATGACCACCTATGAGGACCTGGTGGCCACCACCCTGCCGTACGGGCTCGCCCCGCTGGTGGTGCCGCAGCTCAAGACCATCACGCTGGGCGGCGCGGTGACCGGCCTGGGCATCGAGTCGACCTCCTTCCGCAACGGCCTGCCGCACGAATCGGTGCTGGAGATCGACATCCTCACCGGCTCGGGCGAGATCATCACCGCCACGCCCGACAACGAGCACGCCGACCTGTTCCGGGGCTTCCCGAACTCCTACGGCACACTCGGCTACTCGACCCGCCTGAAGATCGAACTGGAGCCGGTGCCGCCCTATGTGGCCCTGCGCCACCTGCGCTTCCACGATCTGGGCGACCTCGAGGCCGCCATGGGCCGGATCGTCGCCGACCGCGCCCACGACGGCGAGCGGGTCGACTACCTCGACGGCGTGGTGTTCACCGCCGACGAGAGCTACCTGGTCCTCGGTCGGCAGACCGACGAACCCGGCCCGGTCAGCGATTACACCGGTATGGACATCTACTACCGGTCCATCCAGCACGACGGCCCCGCGCCGAAGCGCGACCGGCTCACCATCCACGACTACCTGTGGCGTTGGGATACCGACTGGTTCTGGTGCTCACGGGCGTTCGGCACCCAGAATCCGCGGATCCGGCGCTTCTGGCCCCGGCAGTACCGGCGCAGCAGCTTCTACTGGAAGCTCATCGCCCTGGACCACAAGTACGACATCGGCGACAAGCTCGAGGCCCGCAAGGGCAATCCACCGCGGGAGCGGGTGGTGCAGGACATCGAGGTGCCGATCGAGCGCACCGCGGAGTTCATGCACTGGTTCCTGCGCGAGATTCCCATCGAACCGATCTGGCTGTGCCCCCTGCGCCTGCGCGACACCGACCGCGAGCAGGGCGATCGGCCCTGGCCCCTGTATCCGCTGGAACCGAAGCGGACCTATGTGAACGTGGGCTTCTGGTCGGCCGTCCCGACCGTTCCCGGACAGCCCGAGGGCGCGGCCAACCGCGCCATAGAGCGGAAAGTCTCCGAACTGGACGGTCATAAATCCCTGTACTCGGATGCCTACTACGGCCAGGATGAGTTCGCGGCGCTCTACGGCGGGCACACCTACACCGAGCTGAAGGAACGCTACGACCCCCAGCATCGATTACTGGATCTGTATTCGAAGGCGGTGCAACGCAAGTGACGACATTCAAGGATCGTTCCGATGTCTTCGCGGAACTCGGAACCAAACTCACCATTGCCGAGATCTTCGAGACCCTGATCGACGGTGACATGCCCATCCGGTTCACCGCCTACGACGGCAGTACGACGGGGCCCGCGGATTCGGAATTCGGCCTGGAGATCAAGAACCCACGCGGCGTCAACTACATCGCCACCGCACCCGGCGACCTCGGGATGGCCCGGGCCTACATCGCCGGTGACATGCTCGCCCACGGTGTGCACCCCGGCGACCCGTACGCGCTGCTGAAGGCCATGGCGGGGCTGAAGTTCCGCCGCCCGACCGCGCTGCAACTGGTGGTCATCGCCCGTTCGCTCGGCTGGGAGCTGATGAAGCCGGTGCCGCCGCCGCCCCAGGAGGCCATGCCGCGCTGGCGGCGGGTCGCGTTGGAGGGGCTGCGCCATTCCAAGCTGCGCGACGCCGAGGCCATCCACCACCACTACGACGTGTCGAACACCTTCTACGAGTATGTGCTCGGCCCGTCCATGACCTACACCTGCGCCGCGTACGACAACGAGAACCAGACGCTCGAAGAGGCGCAGGAGAACAAGTACCGGCTGGTCTTCGACAAGCTGCGCCTGAAGGAAGGCGACCGGCTGCTCGATATCGGCTGCGGCTGGGGCGGCATGGTGCGCTACGCCGCCAAGCGCGGGGTCAAGGTCATCGGCGCGACGCTGTCGGCCGAGCAGGCCGAATGGGCGCAGCGCAAGATCCGCGAGGAGGGCCTGACCGATCTCGCCGAGGTGCGCCACTCCGACTACCGCGACGTGCCCGAGGGCGACTTCGACGCCATCTCCTCCATCGGCCTCACCGAGCACATCGGTGTGCACAACTATCCCGCGTACTTCACCTTCATGAAGTCGAAGCTGCGTGACGGCGGCCTGTTCCTCAATCACTGCATCACCCGGCCCGACAACACCCGCACCACCAAGGCGGGCGACTTCATCGACCGCTACGTGTTCCCCGACGGCGAGCTGATCGGCTCCGGCCGCATCATCTCCGAGATCCAGAACGTCGGCCTGGAGGTCCTGCACGAGGAGAACCTGCGCCGCCACTACGCCCTCACCCTCTCCGAATGGTGCGACAACCTGGTCGAGAACTGGGACAAGGCGGTGGCCGAGGTCGGCGAGGGCACCGCCAAGGTCTGGGGCCTCTACATGGCGGGATGCCAGCTCGGCTTCGAACGCAATGTGGTGCAGCTGCACCAGGTGCTGGGCGTCAAGCTCGGCGCCGACCAGGAATGGACGGTGCCGCTACGCCCCTGGTGGCAGCCTTAGCGAAACGCTGGTTGTGCGCCGGGGACGGTGTACATTTGGGCTGTCACCTTAGTGATGCTGGCGGACGGAGCGCCATGTGGGTGACGCCCCGTCCTGTGGGTCACCTGGCCCGCAACCAGCGGACCAAGCGGAAGAGTGCCTCGGCAATCGCGACAATGCTGATTACGGCAGCAGTCCGATTGACCGGGGCATTCCACTCATGGCGACTTTTGCTGTGCTTCCCCGTGAACCCTCACCTCCTCCCTGGGCGCGATGTTGGACCAAGTCCATCGCCCCTCGGAGGGAGGTAGGGAAACCCTACGACAGCGCGCGGTTCGAGATCGGTGTTTTCGTCACAGCAGGGCGTCCAGGAACCGGCGGGGCAGCTCCTGGGGCTCCTGTCCGCCGGTGCCCAAAGGCATTTCGTGACGGAGGGTGCGCAGAATGCCGAGGACGCCCGGACCCGCGTCGAGTAGCGGTCGGGGCCAGTCCAGTTCGGCGCAGCGCACCACGACGGGGGTGAGCACGCTGATGGATTCGCCCGCCCAGCCCGCGGTGGACAGGCATTCGGCCAGCAGCAGGGCGGAATCCAATTCGGCTCGGGGACGGCGTTGTTCGCGGATGCGGGCGTGCAGGGCGCGGGCGCGTTTGACGGCGGTGTCGTCGGTGCCCAGCGGGGCGATGTCGTCGGTGCCGAAGTAGCCGTCCGAACCGCGATAGTGGCGGGCCAGCAGCGCGCGGATGGTGGCGACCTCCTCGGCTTCTGCGGTGAGCCAAGCGGTTCCGGTGGTGTGGCGCACGGCGCGCACCAGCGGTTCGGTGACCTGACCACCGGTGAGCGGATCGGGCGGCAGACCCAGGCGCAGGCGTTCGGCGCGAATGTGGGCCGCGAGGCGGGCCACCTTGCGGTCGGCGGCGATGCGCGCCCCCTCGTCGAGGCGGGCGGTGGCGGTCTCGAGGTCACCGCGCACGGCCTTGACCCGGGCGCCGATCACGAAGGTGGTGATGAGGAAGTCCACCGGGCCGATCCGGGCCGTCAGCTGGTGGCTCTGATCGAGCAGCCGTTCGGCGGCCTCCAGATCGCCACGCCGGTAGGTCATCTCACCCAACAGCGCCGCCGCCACCCGCACCGCGTGCGAGCGCGGGCCGGACCGATCGCGCGCGGTCTGCCACGCCTGCTCGAAAGCCCCGGTGGCGGTGGCGATATCGAGTTGCTCGTAGGCCGCGGCCCCCAGCCCGCACAATCCGAGCACCTCGCCCAGCGGATCGGCGGAACGGGCGTGATAGGCCGCTGCCCACTCCTGCATCTCCCGCGCGCCGTCGAAGTCGAAGTCGCACAGCCGCACGAAGGACGCCAGATTCGCGGCCGTGGACACCGTCCACGCGGGCAGATCGTCGGCCAGGCGCAGACATTCGGCGATGCGCTCGGCCACGCCCTCGGTGCGGTCGCGCGCCACCTGGTCGACGGCCGCCAGCACCGCGGCCTGGCAGCGCTGTCGCACCGCCTCGGCATCGGTGGGCGAGGTGCGGGCGAGCAGATTCGACAGCCGCCCCAGCGCCGTACGCGCCGCGCTGGACTGCTGGAGGTTCACATTCGCCCGCGCCAACGCCATGAGCAGTTTGGAACGCGAAGTCACCTGCTGCACCGGCAGTTTCGACACCGTGCCGAACAGGGTGGCCAGTCGCGAGCGGTCGATGAGGTCCATGCCGCCGTTCTCGACCAGATCCAGCGCCATCTTGAAATCGGCGGCGGCCAGCGCGTGATCCACCGACTGGCGCAGCATATTGTGCTCGGCGAACCAGCGAGCCGCCTTGCGGTGCAGTGTCTTCTGCTCGCCCGGCGCGGTGCGGTCCAGCCGGGCCCGCAGTTGTTCGGCGAACATGGGCTGCATGCGGAACCAGGTCGGATCGTCGTCGAGCCGGTGCAGGAACAGCTCGCGCTCCTCCGCCTGCTCCAAGAGCCCGGCGGCGTCCGGATCGCCGGTGAGCGCGGCGGCCAGGGAGGCGTTCACCCGTTCCGGCACCGCCACCGCGCTGAGGAAGCCGAGCGTGCGCGGCTCCAGCGCGTCGAGCACGTTCTCGGCGAGATACTCGCGAATCGCCTTGGTATCCCCTGAAAGTCGCGCGATGAGCTGTTCGGGGTCGTGCTCCTTGCGCAGTGTCATGCAGACCAGTTGCAGGGCGGCGGGCCAGCCGTCGGTGGCGGTGTGGATCTGCTCGATCTGCCGGTCGGTGAGATCGCAGCCGGACCGGTCGGCCAGCATGTCCCGCGTCTCCGCCTCGGTCAGCCGCAATTGCCCCGACCCGATCTCCACCAGTTCGTCGGCCACCTGCATCCGGCTCAGCGGCAGTCCGGCCCGCTCCCGGCTGGTGACGACGAATCGCAAATGATGGCAGCCGTTGTCGAGCAGCGCCTCCAGCACCCGCTGCGCGCCGGTATCGGTGATGCGGTGCCAGTCGTCCACCACCACGACCACGGTGGACCCGCCGGCGTGAATCTCGTCGATCAGGGTGGACACCGCGAACGGCACCGCGTCGGCGGGCCGCTCCTCGAGGGCCTGTTCCAATCCCGCGCCGATCTCGGGCCGCACCCGCCGGATGGCGGCGATGATGTGGGCGAGCAGCCACACCTCGTTGTCGTCGTCGCCGTCGATGCCGATCCAGGCCACCGCCACGCCGCGATCGGTGAGTTCGGCGCACCACTGCGCGGCCAGGGTGCTCTTGCCGAAGCCCGCGGGGGCGTGGATGAGCGCGAGCCGCCGTTGCCCGGCCGTCCGCAGCGGTTCCAGTAGCCGGGGGCGCGCGACCGGTTCCCGCGCCGGGGTGGGCGGCCGGAATTTGGTGACCGCGGTGGGCGGCATCGTGGTGCCGGTATGCGCGGCATGGTTGCCGGTGGCGGTGCCCGCGCGGGTTCCGCCGAGCGGCGGGAAGCTCAGCGACCGCCGCGGCGACGTCACCACCGTACCGCTGCGAACCGGCGAATATGGTTGGGCGGCAGTCGATTCCGTTGCGCTGTCCGGCTCGGCCGACGCGCTGTCGAGCAGTGCCATCTCATCGGGAACCTGACCGTGCTCGCGCTGCACCGTGCGCAGCAGCTCCCCGAATTCCACCGCGCTGGCGGACCGGTCGCGTGGGTCGGGCGCCATGGCCGCCTCGATGGCGGCGGCCACATCGGAGGGGATGTCCTGCTCGCGCAGATCGGGCAGCGGCTGGCTGGTGATGCGCAGGAATTGGGAGACGACCTTCTCCCCCACCTTCCGTTCGAAGGCGGCGTGCCCGGTCAGCAGGGCGAACAGGGTGGCACCGAGACCGTAGACGTCCGAGCGCACGGTCGGCTCCTCACCCTTGAGCACCTCGGGCGCGGTGAAGGCGGGCGATCCGGTGATCATGCTGGTCGAGGTGCGGAACCCGCCGGGAATGCGCGCGATGCCGAAATCGGTGAGCTGCGGTTCCCCGTATCGACTGAGCAGGACGTTCGCGGGCTTCACATCGCGGTGCAGCACATGCGCCCGATGCGCGCTTTCGATGGCTCCGGCCAGTTTGACCCCGACCCGCACGGTATCGGACCAGCTCAGCGGTCCGCGTTCGCGCACGAGCCGCTCCAGGGAGCCGTGCGCGGCGAAGGGCATGACGATGAACGGCTGCCCGCTCGCCGTCACGTCCACCTGCAGGATCTCGACGATATTGGGGTGCCCGGACAGTCGCCCCATGGCCTGTTCCTCGCGCAGGAAGCGCTCTCGGCTCTCGGCGTCGATCTCCGACGACAGCACCTTCACCGCGACCTCGCGGTCGAGGGCGCGCTGGGCGCAGCGATACACCACGCCGAAGCCGCCTCGTCCGATCTCCTCGGCGTCGAAGAGTCCCATCACCTCGAGCTCGTCGACCAGGCCGACCGGGAGGTAGTTCTGCGTGTTCGTGTCGGCTGGAGTTGTGTCTGCCCGGGGTTTCCCCGAACGTGACTGTGGATTCATCTCCGCCCACCTCGAACTCGGAACCAGCGCATACCTAACGTACGGGCCAGTCCTGCGTTCTACCCGCGCATATTTCAAACGTAGCGCGGGTGTGCGGGGCGCGTGGACGATTCGCCGCGTATCTCGGCGTGCCGACCGGTTCGAATCAGCAAGGTCAGTAA
>NZ_JASCXP010000338.1:0-8235 GCF_030010695.1 Nocardia sp. CC201C | reverse complement strand
CCGCGAGCCGGATACTGAGCGGGGGCACGGGTGGGAACGTGGATCGGTGCCCGCTGGGTAGCGGCGGCGGTACTGGCGCTCGCCGCGTCCGGGACAGGGGCGGGGGTCGGCGCCGCCGCGCCCGCCGAGGGCAAAACACTTGTCGTACTCGGTGATTCGTTCAGCTCCAATGCCTGGATACTGGAATCCGAGACCATCGACTGCTGGCACGGCGAGACCTCCTGGCCCACCCAGCTGAGTCAGCGCATGGGCGTGGCGGGCACCTCGGACTTCCTCGATATGTCCTGTCCCGGAGCGTCACTCGACACACCGCCGAACTACACCGCCGCCTGGGAGGCCAAACAGGCCGACAAGCAGGGCGCGTTCGGTCCGCGCACCGAACTGGTGACCCTGCAATTCGGACTCAACGACCGCTGGGGCACGCACGAGACCACCATGTGGTTCGCGCTGCAACAATGCGTGCTCAATCTCATCCAGGGCTGTGGGCCCGATGCCGCCGAACAGGGGCGCATCCCCGACTACCGGGAGGTCACCGGCGCCGCCTACGCCGCCCGGATTCGCCCGGTGGTGGAGTACGTGAAGTATTACGCACCCCATGCCCGCATTCTCATGGTCGGCTATCCCGAACTGTTCGGCTCGGGACCGGAATCGGTGTGCTTCGACGCCTTCGGCGTCGCGCGCTTCGTGCAGCCGCGCGGGCGGGCGGCCATCGAATTCGTGAACCGGCTCGACACCGCGCAACGGGAGGCGGCGCGGCTGCTCGATATCGACTTCTACGACACCCGGGCGGCGACGGCCGGACACGGACTGTGCTCACCGGAGCCGTGGATCAACGACTTCCAGGATCCGCGCGACCCCGACGCCATTCCGTTCCATCCCTCCGAACAGGGTGACGCGGTGGTGGCCGATGGGATCCATGCCCAGGTCGGGCGCTGATGGTCGAGGTCGCACCCGCCGCCGCGGGTGGCGCGGTCGCGTCGGTGGCGCAGCGGCGGCCCGCCTTGCCGTCGTTGACGGGGGCGCGCTGGTGGGCGGCGTTCGCGGTGTTCGCGCTGCACGCCCTGGTGTTCCTGCCGGTGTATCCGTTCCAGAAGTCGGAGTTGTTCCGGCAGGTGCACAATCTGGTGCCGATGCAGTTGGGGGCGGCGGGGGTCACGTTCTTCTTCGTGTTGTCGGGGTTCATCATCTACTGGTCGTATCGCCCGGGGATGTCGGTGCGCGGGTTCTATCGGCGGCGGGTGTTGAAGATCTACCCCACGCATGTGCTGGCGGGGGTGGTGTTCGTGGTGGCGGCGAGTGTGCCGTTGTCGCGGCTGGTGGTGTGGGTGCCGAATCTGCTGCTGGTGCACACCTGGGTGCCGAAGTGGACCACGGTGGGCGGGTTGAATGTGCCCGCGTGGTCGCTGGCCTCGGAGATGCTGTTCTATCTGTGCTTTCCGCTGGCGTTCCCGCTGATTCGGCGGATTCCGACCCGGCGGCTGCTGGTGGCCGCCGGGCTGTTGGTGCTGTTCATCTTCGCGCTGCACACGGCCTACTACCTGTGGGTGCCGGGACCGAAGGGGATCGCGAACGCTTTCGCGCCGCGGCTGCTGCCCGGGGACGCTTCGCCGTTCTTCGAGTTGCATGCCGATCCGCGCTGGTTCGCACAGCCGGACATCCCCGTCTCGCCGTCGTACTGGCTGAGCTACAACTTCCCGCTGTCGCGGCTGCCGGAGTTCTTCCTCGGGGCGCTGGCCGCTCGCATGGTGCTGGAAGGGGCTTGGCGCAGTACGCGTCTCGGTCCGCCGCTGCTGGGTTTGGCGGTGGCCTACGCCGCCACCTGGGTGGTGCCGGTGAACTACAAGATGTCGGCGCTGCTGCTGGTGCCCATGACGGCCGTCGTGGCGACCCTCGCCACGCGGGATCTGGCGGGTATCCGCGGTGTGAATGCCCATCCGCGCATGGTGTGGCTGGGCAACGTGTCCTATGCGTTCTATCTGATCCAGTTCCCGGTGATGGTGCTGATCACGCGACATCTCATCGGCGGCAATCAGTTCGGCGTTCTCGGCTGGGCCGGGTTCGCGGCCCTGAGCCTGGTGCTGTCACTGGTGGCCGCGGCCGCCCTGTATCACTGGGCCGATGTGCCGATCATGAAGCGCTTCGCCGGACGGCGGGCTTGACACCCACCATGGGCAGCAGGGTGCGGCGGGCGAAATCCCGGGCCGCCTGCGCCTCACCGAGCGGGATGAGACCGTCCGGCGTCAGGGCCAGCGACAGCGCCAACCGCGCCATGATCTCCGCGACCAGGTCGGCGTCGAAGTCGGTGGTGTCCTGGGCGGACTGGAGTTCGCGCAACTTGCCCGCCAGATAGATGCGGCCGACCTCGAGAATCGGCCCGGCCTCGGTGGTGAGGCGGGGTAGCACCAGATCGGGTTCGGTGCGCAGTAGCCGCCGCAGCAACTCATTGCGGGCCAGCGCGGTGATGAAGGCGACGAAGGTCTCCACCAACTGGTCCTCGGTCGAGTCGAATGCCTGCGCCCGCTTGTCGATTTCGGCGACGAAGCGCTGAGCCTCGCGCACACTGACGGCCTCGACCAGCTCGTTCTTGGATTCGAAGCGGCGGTAGAGCGTGGCCGGGCTGATACCCGCACGACGCGCGATCTCACCCATGCTGGTCCGCTTGATCCCGAAATCCAGGAAGGCGGACAGTGCGCTCTCGAGCAGTTGCTCGCCGTCCTGGCGCGGCTTGTCGAGAATGCGCTGCAGCATGCTGGGCACGGAAGGCATCGAATCTCCAGTCGATCGGTTGGGGTGACCGCGTCGATGCGGTAAGGCGTGCGTCATTATTTCATCGCATCGCCCTCGCGTGGCGCGGACTCCTCGCCCCACCGATTCGGGTCGGGAGGGTCAGCGCACGTTCAGCGCGGCCATTTCCCGCTCGATCGCATTCGCCGCGAAATCGATTCCATTGGTGCGTAATTCGTGAACGCGGCGCTGTAGCGCCTCCATGCCCCCCGGCTGGGCCGCGATATCGGCCACACTGATCCGCCGTCGGTGCATACCGTCCTGCTCGTACGACACCGTTGCAACCTCCTGCTAGCCCCGTGCGCGCGCCCGACAGGCGACGGCAGAGCCCGGTCCGCCGGGAGCGCTGCGCACGATGCTAGCAGCGGACTTATATGGTCGCTTGATCAGTGTGTGGAGTCTCACACGCCGCGGCGAGTCACGCCTCTTGACCGTCGCGGTGCAGGCTCGTGTTGTGCAGGTACGCCGCGGCATTGAGCTTGATCCGCTGCGACTCCGGCTCGCTCAACTCCCGGCGCACCTTGCCGGGCACACCCGCCACCAGCGAGTTCGGCGGGATCTGCGCACCCTCCGGGATCAGGGCATTGGCCGCGATCAGACTGCCCGAGCCGATCACCGCGCCGTTGAGCACCGTCGCGCCCATGCCGACGAGCACATCGTCGCCGACCGTGCAGCCGTGCAGGATCGCATTGTGGCCCACCGAGACTCCCGCACCCACCGTGCACGGGAAACCCGGATCGGCGTGCAGCACGCAGCCGTCCTGGATATTGGTCCGCTCGCCCACGGTGATGTCGTCCATATCGCCGCGCAGCACCGCCGAGTACCAGATGCTCACCTCCGCGCCGAGCTTCACCCGACCGGCCACGGTGGCATTCGGCGCGATCCACGCGCTCTCGTCGATCTGCGGCTCGTGCTCGCCCAAACGAATCTTCATGAGCCTGAACCTAGAGCACGGTCAACCGGTCGCGTGGTCCGGTCCGGCCGCGCGGAAGGCGGCGCGGTGGGCGGCGGGCGAAATGCCGAGCACCCGGTGAAAATGGTGGCGCAGATTGACCGCCGTGCCCAACCCGGTCTCGGCGGCGATGCGGTCCATGGTGGCGTCGGTGGTCTCCAGCAGCAGCCGGGCGCGGTCGACGCGCTGCTGGAGCAGCCATCGCTGCGGACTGGAGCCGGTGCGCTCGCGGAACCGGCGGGTGAAGGTGCGCCGTGCCATGAGAGCCGTGTGCGCCCAGGCGTCCAGGTCGATGGCGTCGTCGAGATGGGTGCGCGCCCAGACCATGGCGTGCTCGAGCGGGTCGTCGTCGAGCGGTTCGGGGACCGCGACCGGAATGTACTGGGCCTGGGAGCCACTGCGGTGCGGGGCCAGCACCAGGGCGCGCGCGAGTTCGGTGGCGCGGCGGCTGCCGTGGTCGGCGCGCACCAGGTGCAGGCAGCAGTCCAGGGCGGCCGCCACACCCGCGGAGGTGATCACATCGCCGTGGTCGGACCAGAGGGTGTCGGCGCGGACCCGCACCGCCGGGTGGGCGCGCTGCAGTGCGGCCGCGGCGGACCAGTGCGTGGTCACCTCGCGGCCGTCCGCGAGACCGCTGGCGGCCACCGCCCACGAGCCCAGGCACAGGCCCACCAGGCGGGCGCCGCGCTCATGGGCGCGGTGCAGGGCGGTGCGCAGGGCGTCGGACAGTTCCGCGTGCGGTCGCCAACTGGGCACGATCACCGTGTCCGCGCGCGCGATCGCCTCCAGGCCGTGCGCCACGGCGATATCGAAACCCGCCGGGGTGGACAGGGTTCCGGGGTGCTCGGCGCACACCTCCACGTGATAGGGCGGGTCGTCCTCGGGACCGACCCCGGCCCGCGCGAACACCAGGCTCGGTACCGAGAGGTGGAACGGGCTGATGCCGTCGTAGGCGAGGGTGACCACGGTGTGCATGGCCCGATTTTAGCGATGCTCGGCCTGCGGGCCACTTATCGATCATGATCCGGCGGACGAGACTCGTCGGCATGACGAACACCATCGACCTCGCCACCACCGTCGAACTGCTCCATATCGGCGGTCCCACCGTCCGATTCCGCTACGGCGGCCTGACCTGGCTGACCGACCCGACCTTCGACGAGCCGGGCGTCTACCCGGGCCCGGTGACCCTGCACAAGCTGACCGGTCCCGCCGTGCCCGCCGACCGGGTCGGGCTGGTGGACGTGGTGCTGCTCTCGCACGACGAACACCCCGACAATCTCGATCGCGCCGGACGCGCCTTCCTGTCGCGGGTCGAGACCACACTGTCCACGCCCGGCGCCGCCGAGCGCATCGACGGCGTGCGGGGACTGGAGAACTGGGAATCGGTCCGGCTGGGCGAGGTGACCGTCACCGGCGTGCCCGCACTGCACGGTCCGGAGGGCTGCGAGCCGGTGACGGGCGTGGTCACCGGGTTCGTGCTGCGGGCCGAGGGGCTGCCCACCGTCTACGTCTCCGGCGACAACGCCAGCGTCGAGCGGGTGGAGCGGATCGTCGAGCGGATGGGCCGCATCGATCTGGCGATCCTCAATGTGGGCGGGGCCAATCCGGACCGCTTCGGCGACAGCGATGTCACCCTGAACGGCCGGACCGCGGTGCGGGCCGCCGAGGTGCTCGGCGACGCCCTGATCGTGCCCGTTCACGCGGAGGGCTGGGCGCACTTCTCCGAAACCCTCGACTATCTGACGCGCAACTTCGAGTACGCGGGTCGCGCCGCGCAGTTGCGCGTTCCGGTGCCCGGCGAGACGCTGACGGTGACCGTGCGGTAGACGAGCAGTCCGACTGGAATCTCGCGCGATTCCCGCCGTCTGATTGCCACCCGGCGACTCGGGCGCGGCGGTGATGGCGGGGGCGGGTCGGGTGGGCCACGATGGCGGTATGAGGATCGGGGTACCGCGGGAGGTCAAGCAGCAGGAGTATCGGGTGGCGCTCACCCCGGCCGGGGCCGGGGAGCTGGTGCGGCACGGACACGAGGTGGTGATCGAGGCCGGGGCGGGGGTCGGCTCGGGCTTCGGCGACGACGACTACACCGCGGTCGGGGTGCGGACGCTGCCGACGGCGGACGAGGTGTGGCACGCGGCCGAACTCGTGGTCAAGGTGAAAGAGCCCATCGCCGAGGAGTATTCGCGCATGCGTGCCGGACAGGCGCTGTTCACCTATCTGCATCTGGCCGCCTCGCGGGAGTGCACCGAGGCGATTCTGCGATCCGGGATCACCGCCATCGCCTACGAGACGGTCCGCGCCGCCGACGGCTCGCTGCCGCTGCTCGCGCCCATGAGTGAGGTGGCGGGCAAGCTCGGCACCCAGGTCGGGGCATATCACCTGATGTCGCCGCAGGGCGGCGGCGGGGTGCTGCTCGGCGGGGTGCCGGGCGTGCGGCGCGCCAATGTGGTGGTGCTCGGCGGCGGGGTGGCGGGCACCAATGCCGCCGCCGTCGCGGTGGGGATGGGGGCGCGCATCACCGTGCTGGACACCAACCTGCGGCGGCTGCGCGAACTCGACGCCCGGTTCTCCGGCCGCATCACCACCATCGGCTCCAACGCCGCCGAGGTCGAGCGGGCGGTGCTGAGCGCGGATCTGGTGATCGGCTCGGTGCTGGTGCCGGGTGCGCGCGCCCCGAAACTGGTGACAGACGACCTGGTGGCGCGTATGCGGCCCGGCTCGGTCCTGGTCGACATCGCCATCGACCAGGGCGGCTGCTTCGAGAGCTCACATCCGACCACGCACGCGAATCCCACTTTCCGGGTAGCGGATTCGCTGTTCTACTGCGTGGCCAATATGCCGGGCGCGGTACCGCACACCTCCACCACGGCGCTCACCAACGCCACCCTGCCGTATGCGAAGGCCATCGCGGATCTGGGCTGGCGGGCAGCGTGCGACGCCGATCCGGGTCTGGCGCAGGGGCTCACGGCCGACGCGGGCGAACTCTACGCGGTGGAGGTGGCCCAGGCGCACGGCCTGGGCACCATCGGCGGTGCCGCCGCGCGTTCGTAGTGGTCGGCGCGGCCGCCCGTTCGTAGTGGTCGGCGCGGCGGCCTGCCCGTAGTGGTGCGCTAACGCCCGAGGGTCCAGTCCGGGTCGCCGTCCATCGGCAGGTCGCGCAGCTTGTCCGGATTGCGCACCGCGTCGATGGCCGTGATCCGGCCGTTGTCGACGGTGAAGGAGAAGACCCCGATGTGCTTGCCGTCGAACACCACCAGACCCGGCCGCCCGGTGACCGTGACCTTGCGGACCCAGGCGGTGCCGATCTCGCTGGCCGCGTGCAGGAAGGACATGAAGGTGTCGGCCACCGTCCGCGCGCCGTGCAGGGGTTCCAGGAAGGCGAGTACCTTGCCGCCGCCGTCGGCGGTGAAGGTGACGTCCTTGTCGAGCATGCCCACCAGGGTGTTCAGATCGCCCGAGCGCCACGCCACCGCGAAGGCCGACACCACCTTGGCGTGCTCGTCGCGGCTGGCCGGGAAGCGCGGCGTGCCCTCCTGCACATGCTTGCGGGCACGGGAGGCCAATTGCCGCACCGCCGCCGGCGTGCGGCCCACCACCTCGGCGACCTCCGGGCCGGTCATGCCGAACACCTCCTGGAGGACGAAGGCGGTGCGCTCGGCGGGGGAGAGGGATTCCAGCACCACCAGCAGGGCGGTGGTGACCCGGTCGTCCTGGGTGACCCGGTCGGCCGGATCGTCGTCCCAGGCGCTCACCTCCGGTTCGGGCAGCCATTCACCCACGTACTGTTCGCGGCGGGCGCGCGCCGAACCCAGGTGGTCGAGCGCCAGGCGGCCGGTGACCGTGGTCAGCCAGGCACGCAGGTTCTCGATCTCTGCGCCCGGATTGCTCTCGTGGTATCGCTGCAAGCGCAGCCACGCCTCCTGCACCACGTCGTCGGCGTCGCTGAGGCTGCCGAGCGTGCTGTAGGCGACCCGGCGCAGATAGGGGCGATGCTCCTCGAACTGCCGGGCCAGGTCGGTCGGGTCGGGGGTGTTGTCGGTCGCCACTGTCTCGCCGTTCATTCGGGTCGCCCGGGGGCGACGGACTGCCTGTGTACCAGGAGGACGACACGAGACGGGCGGGTGTGACACCCCGCTGCGGGGAGGCGGCCACCGGTCGTCCGGAGCGTCGGGATATTTCTACACGAACCGGTCGGTCGCCCGCTTTCGTCGGCGGGTACGGCGGTGGTCGCCGCGGAATCCTCGGCGGCGGGGTGCGGTCACCGTTCAGCGGCCCCGAGCCGCCGCCATACCCGCCGCGGTGATGGCCGCCGCGAGCTGGACGGCTTCGGAGAGGGTGACTGCGCGGCGCAGGTCCGCCACGCGGGGCGGGGGACCGTCGCCGAGCGTCGGACGCATCTCGACGCCGTGGCGGTACTGGGTGCGGCCGCCCAAGCGGACGCCGAGGGCCCCGGCCATGGTGGATTCGGCGACCCCCGCATTCGGGCTGGGATGCGAGCC
>NZ_JASCXP010000337.1:0-8249 GCF_030010695.1 Nocardia sp. CC201C | reverse complement strand
CGCCGCCCCGCACCAGCCGCCGTGCCGGACCCGCCGAGGCGAAGCGCACGCGGGCAGGCCGTGACGGCAGCACCCCACCCCGCCACAGTCCGCCGACAAGCGCCTCCTCCCCACCACAGCGACGCTCCAGGCGATCATGAACCCGCCCCGCCTACGCCCACTCCGCCCCACACCGACCACCCGCCCCCGCAGCCATCGCGAGGGGGAACCGGTGGCGGCGTCCTCTCGGCCGTTGCCGCCACCGGTTCCCCTCGCGACGCGCGTTGAACGCGAGCCTCCAGGGCCGCGGCGATGACCTCGTCTGCGGCGATCAACTGGAGGCCCGCGACGGGTAGCGCATCCAGCCCAGCCGTAGGGCGCTGCTGCGAGCTTCGCTGCGTCGATGAGCTCCAACCGGTGGTGCACCGCCACCTGGCTGTTGCGGCGGTATCGAGGGAAACCGCCTGCACACTCTCGCGGGTGGGGGCCTCGGTCGCGGCCGTCCCGTGCGCGTGGGTGAACGCCTCGGCCACCTGTCGACGACGCGCGTGACAGCGTGCGAGCCGCACTCGAGACCGCACCGGTGACTGTGCCGCTGCCCACTGCGAATCTCGGCTCGTCCCGCCGCGCTCACCCCATCCGTCGCACGGTCAGGTCGGCGAGGTGCTGGACCATGTCGCAGCTGGCGCGGGGGCGGGCGACCACGCCGCGGTAGGACCATTCGAAGAAGTCGTCGCCGAGTTGGACGGCGAGCACGCAGACCTCTCGGGTCGGGCCGTCGGGGCTGTGGGAGAGGAAGCCTGGGTGGTCTGCCAGGGTGAGGGAGCGGATGTCGCGGCCCCACAGGGCTTCCCAGGCGCGTTCGCGGTCGATGGGGCTGCCGCGATAGGACGTGAAGGTCACATCGGTGTGCTGCGCGGTATGGAACCAGCGGCAGGTGACGGAGTTGCGGAAGATATCGGAGGGCTCGGAAAGACCGGTGGTGGAACGTATCTCGGCATCCGTCACGTGACCGCACTCGCCGGTGAACGGCCCCGGCGCCGCCACCCGCACCGGCGGCCGGTCACCCGCCTCCTCCCGCGCGTCCTCCGACCCACAGGCACCGGCCAGCAGCGCGCACGCTCCGACCAGGAATACGGCAACCCCCCGCATACCCTTCGATGCTACCGACTCCCCGGCCGCCTCGCGGGCAACGGATCGCGACCACCCCGCGAACGACCGGCCCCTGCCCACGCCACACGCAATGGCCGCTGACCGCCCCGCGAACAACCGACCAGCTCGACGGCCCGCGACACCGCCCCGCGATCGACCGCCCCTCACCGCTCCGTCGGCTACCGACACACCGACCACCCACGACGACGTGCGGTTCGGTGCCCCGCGCCGCGAGGTCCGCCCGCCCGCGCCCGGCCGCAGCGGTGGGCGGGCGCGATCCAATACAGTGGCGTCATGATTACCGCGATCGTGCTCATCCACGCCGAGGCCGCCCGCATTCCCGAGACCGCGCAGGCGCTGGCCGATATCGACGGCGTGACCGAGGTGTATTCGTGCGCGGGCGATGTGGACCTGATCGCGATCGTGCGGGTGCGCGATCATGAGCAGATCGCCGAGGTGGTGACCGGCAGGATCAACAAGACGGCGGGTGTGCTGCGCACCGTCACCAATATCGCCTTCAAGTCCTATGCGCGCGCCGATGTGGAGGCGGGATTCTCCATCGGCGAGTAGGTGCCGCGCGAGCTCAGCCGCGTAGCCGGGTCCCCACCGTGGTGAGCGCGGCGAGCGCCATCGGGGCGGCCACGATCAGGACGGCCGCGAACAGCCCGGATTTGGCCAGAGCGTCGCGCATGCTGAACTCCTCACTCGAACCGCGGGTGCATCCACATCGGGTGCGTCGGCTCGGCTGGCAATCCGTGCACCCTAACGTGGCGACCAGGTTCCGACCATCAGCAACACACCGGCTACGCGATAAACGAGATCTCCCCGCCGCGTGAACTCGACGGGGAGCATCGGCCGCGTCCGGCCGGTAGCGCCGGACGGCAGCCGCCCGTTCGACCGATCCGGTCCGACTCAGTCGGTACCGAGTTCATTGCTGAGTGCCGCCCACCGGTCGAGCAGCCCGGCCGCCGCCCCGGAGTCGACCGCGGTCGCGACCCGCTTCAACGCTCCGGCCAGCTTGTCGTGCAGATCGGTCTCGACACTGTCGAGTTCGAAGGCCACGATGGCCGCGGCCGAGTTCAACAGCACCGCGTCCCGCACCGGACCGGGCTCGCCCGCCAGCATATTGCGGGCGATGACCGCGTTCATGGCGGCGTCCCCGCCCTGTAGCGCGGCGGGTTCCACCCGCGGAATCCCGAGTTCGACCGGGTCGATGGTGACGTGGCGGCGCTGTCCGCCCGCGACCACCCACACGTCGGTGGTGTCCACCGTGGTGATCTCGTCGAGTCCGTCGTTGCCGCGCACCACCAGCGCCGAGGCGCCGCGCTCGGTGAACACGCCCGCATAGGTCGGCAGCAGGTCCTCGAAGGCGCACCCGATGAGCCCCGCCCGCGGCTGCGCCGGATTGGTCAGCGGCCCCAGCACATTGAATACGGTGGGGATGCCGATCTCACTGCGCGCCGGTCCGGCGAACCGCAGTGATGGATGGAACATGGGCGCGAAGCAGAAGCCCACCCCGACCTCGCGCACACAGCGTTCCACCGCCTCCGGCCCGAGCGCGATCTTCACGCCGAGCGCCTCCAGCACATCGGCCCCGCCGCTCTTGGAGGACGCCGCCCGGTTCCCGTGTTTGACCACCGGCACCCCGCTGGCGGCCACCACGATCGAGGACATGGTGGAGATATTGACGCTGCCGGAGCGGTCACCACCGGTGCCGACGATGTCGACGGCACCGAAGTCGAGTTCCACCCGCCGCGCGTGGGCGAGCATGCCCGAGGCCAGTCCGCTCAGTTCGGACAGCGAGGGGCCCTTCATCTTCATGGCCACGCCGAAGGCCGCGATCTGGGCGGAGGTGGCGTTGTCGGTGAAGATCTCGTTCATCGCCCACGCCGCCTCCTCCGTGGACAGGTCACGTCCTTCGGTCAGGATGGTGAGGATTTCCCTCCAGCTGCGCGCGCTCATGCTTCTCTCTCCCATTGCTGGTGGTTCCGGCACACCAGTGCTCCCTCAGCAGCCTAGTGCGCCGGGCGAGGGTTTTTCCCCCGGGCGGGTACCGGCTTTCACTGCCAGGCGGTCCATCCGAGCGCCGTTCCGTCGTGGCGCTGCGCCAATCCGGCCATGCGGGCGCGTTCCTGTGAGCAGTGCAGGGCGTCGAGCGGTTGCACGCGCTGCAACACCACCTCGCACGGGTCGCCGTCGCCGCGCTCGTGCACCGCGTACCCGTCCTGCGCGGCGATAGCGGCGGCGGTCTCCACCTGCGCGGCGGGCAGCCGCAGCAGGTGCCGCAGCACCGCGGGTCGTTCCGGTGCCCAGCCGGTGGCGCGCTCCAGCGCGGTCGAACAGGCTTCGGTGTCATCGAAACTCGACACCACCTCCACCAGATCGGCGCCGGAGGGATCGAGTTCGGGCGCGGTCGCCCGCCCGAACAGCCGCCGCCACCAGGTCTTAGAGGTCATTTCGTTCCTTCCGCGGGTCCGGATCACAGGTTTCACTCTTGCCTTTTTCTCAGCCACATGCTTTAGCTTGGGTGCCGTCACCGCCGCGAAGCGCGCCCCGGCAGCAGGAAAGCCCTGCTCAAGAGACACGCCGAGCGCTAGTCGGGAGATCCTCTCGCGCTGCGGTTTCCGACACGCGCCCCGAACTTTCGTACCCGGCTACACCTGTCGTACTACAAGGGGTCATACTTACCGGCGTGACGACCGCAGTAGGGACCCCAGGATCGGCCATTACTCAGCGTGTGCATTCGCTGAACCGGCCCAACATGGTCAGTGTCGGTACCATCATCTGGCTGTCGAGCGAGCTGATGTTCTTCGCCGGCCTGTTCGCCATGTACTTCGTTGCTCGCGCGCAGGCCAACCCGGAGCTCGGCTGGCCGACGGAGCCGACCGAGCTGAACATGGCACTCGCCGTGCCTGTCACCGCGGTGCTGGTCGCGTCGTCCTTCACCTGCCAGATGGGTGTTTTCGCGGCGGAGAAGGGCGATGTGTTCGGCCTGCGGCGCTGGTACTTCATCACCTTGCTCATGGGCACGTTCTTCGTGGCGGGCCAGGGCTACGAGTACTACCACCTCGTGCACGAGGGCACCTCGATCTCCAGCAGCGTGTACGGCTCGGTGTTCTACATCACCACCGGCTTCCACGGCCTGCACGTCATCGGCGGTCTGATCGCCTTCGTGTTCCTGCTGGTGCGCACGACGCTCAGCAAGTTCACCCCGGCGCAGGCCACGGCGGCGATCGTCGTCTCCTACTACTGGCACTTCGTCGACATCGTCTGGATCGGGCTGTTCGCCACGATCTACTTCGTCCGCTAGTTCCGGACAAGAGCTTCTGCACAGTCGGTTCCGTCTACTCCAAAGGGACACAGATGAGTTCATCTCCCCCGTCAGCGCCAGATCCCAGCGGCCCCGGGATCGGCAGCGCGCAAGAGAATCAGGCCACCAAGGTCCGCAGGCAGCGACGCGGCAAGCGGCGCTTCGCGGGCGGTCTGGTTCTGCTGATGGGCCTCGTCGGAGCCGGCTTCACGGCCTCGGCGCTGACCCCGGACGCCCAGGTCGCGACCGCGAACGAGGATCAGTCCGCGCTGCTGCGCGAGGGTAAGCAGATCTACGACACCTCGTGTGTCACCTGCCACGGCGTCAACCTGCAGGGTGTGGAGGATCGCGGCCCCAGCCTGATCGGCGTCGGCGAGGCCGCGGTCTACTTCCAGGTCTCCACCGGCCGCATGCCCGCGGTCCGCAACGAGGCGCAGATCATGCGCAAGCCCCCCAAGTTCGACGCCCGCCAGACCGATGCGCTGGGCGCGTACATCGCGGCCAACGGCGGCGGCCCGACCGTGGTGCGCGACGCCAATGGCGAGATCGCGCAGGAGTCGCTGATCGGCGGCGCCGATCTGGGTCGCGGTGGCGAGCTGTTCCGCATGAACTGCGCGTCCTGCCACAACTTCACCGGCAAGGGTGGCGCGCTGTCGTCGGGCAAGTTCGCGCCGCCGCTGGAACCGGCCAATGAGCAGCAGATCTACACCGCGATGCTCACCGGCCCGCAGAACATGCCCAAGTTCTCCGACCGGCAGCTGACGCCGGAGGAGAAGCGCGACATCGTCGCCTATGTCAAGGACCGCACCGAGACCCAGTCCGAGGGCGGCTACGGCCTCGGCGGCTTCGGTCCCGCCACCGAGGGTCTGGCCGCCTGGATCGTCGGCATCACCCTGCTGGTCGGTTCCGCCATGTGGATCGGATCCCGGACATGAGCCCGGCAGCGCGACGTCACCGCGGTGGAGCCGTGCGCATGACCCAAAGGACGCAGTCATGAGCGAAGAGGAGCGAAACAGCATGGGGGACCACCCCACGCCGCAGACGGATCTGACCGAGGAGCAGCTCGACGCGCTGTCGCGGGACGAACTGGTCGAACTCGGCACGAAGATGGACGGTGTCGACGTCGCCTATCGCGCGCCGCGCTGGCCGGTGCCCGGCACCCGGGCCGAGAAGCGGGCCGAGCGTCAGGTGGCGATGTGGTTCGGCATCTCGGCGCTGTCGGCCGTCGCGCTGATCGGCGTCTTCCTGTTCTGGCCGTGGAGCTACAAGTCCCGCAATGACGAGGGCAACGCCGCCTACAGCCTCTACACCCCGCTGGTCGGTCTGTCGCTGGGTATCGCGGTGCTGGCCATCGGTATCGCAGTGGTGCTGATCCGCAAGAAGTTCATTCCGGCCGAGATCTCCATCCAGGACCGCCACGACGGCAAGTCCTCGGAGACCAACCGCCGCACGCTGGCCGCCGAACTGCAGGACGCGCTGGACACCTCCACGCTGGCCCGCCGCAAGATGATCACCCGCACCGCGGGTCTGGGCGCGGGCCTGCTGGGCATCGGCGCGCTGTTCGTCTTCGTCGGCGGCATGGTGAAGAACCCGTGGGCCAAGGGCGACAAGTCGCCGCTGTGGGTGTCAGGCTGGACGCCGGACTACCCGGGTCAGACCGTCTACCTGCGTCGTGACACCGGCCGCCCGGAGGACATCGTGCTGGTGCGTCCGGAGGATCTGGACGCGGGCGCGATGGAGACCGTCTTCCCCTGGAAGGAAGAGTGGCGGGGCGACTCGCACGAGACCTTGCAGTCGCTGCGCGGCATCCGCAACTCCGTCATGCTGATCCGCCTGCGCACCGCGGACGCGGAGAAGGCGATCAAGCGCAAGGGCCAGGAGAGCTTCAACTACGGCGACTACTTCGCCTACTCGAAGATCTGCACCCACCTGGGCTGCCCGACCTCGCTGTTCGAGCAGCAGACCAACCGGATCCTGTGCCCCTGCCACCAGTCGCAGTTCTCCGCGACCGAATGGGGTAAGCCGGTCTTCGGTCCCGCCGCCCGCGCGCTGCCGCAGCTGCCGATCACCGTCAACTCCGAGGGCTACCTGGTCGCCAACGGCGACTTCATCGAGCCGCTCGGACCGGCCTTCTGGGAGCGTCGTTCATGAGCCCAAGCAAAGCGGCCGCACAGGCCAACGAGATCGACGAGCGGTATCACGCCGCGGCCTTCATGAAGCGTTCGATCAACAAGGTCTTCCCGACCCACTGGTCGTTCCTGCTCGGTGAGATCGCGCTCTACTGCTTCATCATCCTGCTGCTGTCGGGTATCTACCTGACGCTGTACTTCGACCCGTCGATGGCGCACGTCACCTATGACGGCGCGTACCAGCCGCTGCGCGGCGTCGGCATGTCGCGGGCGTACGAGACGGCGCTGAACATCTCCTTCGAGGTGCGCGGCGGCCTGTTCGTCCGGCAGGTGCACCACTGGGCGGCGCTGCTGTTCGCGGCGTCGATCATCATCCACCTGTTCCGCATCTTCTTCACCGGCGCGTTCCGCAAGCCGCGTGAGGCGAACTGGGTGATCGGCTCGTTGCTGCTGATCCTGGCCATGTTCGAGGGCTTCTTCGGCTACTCGCTGCCGGACGACCTGCTGTCGGGTACCGGCCTGCGCGCGGCCTTCTCGGGCATCACCATCGGTGTTCCGGTGGTGGGCACCTGGCTGCACTGGCTGATGTTCGGCGGCGACTTCCCCGGCGACATCATCATTCCGCGTCTGTACATCGCGCACGTGCTACTGCTGCCGGGCATCATGCTGGCGCTGATCGCGGCGCACGTGGCGATCGTCTGGTACCAGAAGCACACCCAGTTCCCCGGCCCGGGCCGCAAGGAAACCAATGTGGTGGGCGCGCGCATCGTCCCGGTGTTCGCCGCGGATCAGGGCGCGTTCTTCTGCTTCACCCTCGGCATCATCGCGCTCATGGGTGGTCTGCTGCAGATCAACCCGATCTGGAACCTGGGTCCGTACAACCCGTCTCAGGTCTCGGCGGGTTCGCAGCCGGACTTCTACATGATGTGGACCGACGGCATGGCGCGTCTGATGCCGCCGTGGGAGATCTACATCGGCAACTACACGGTGCCCGCGGTGTTCTGGGTGGCGCTGATCATGGGTCTGGTGTTCACCGTGCTGATCGCCTACCCGTGGATCGAGAAGCGCCTGACCGGTGACGACGCCCGGCACAACCTGCTGCAGCGGCCGCGCGACGTGCCGGTGCGCACCGCCATCGGCGCCATGGCCATCACCTTCTACCTGGTGCTGACCATCTCCTGCGTGAACGACATCATCGCGTTCAAGTTCGACATCTCGCTCAACGCCACCACCTGGGGCGGTCGCATCCTGCTGCTGGTCGGCCCGCCGCTGGCGTACTTCATCGCCTACCGGTTCTGCATCGGCCTGCAGCGCAGCGACCGCGCGGTGCTGGAGCACGGTGTCGAGACCGGCGTGATCAAGCGGCTGCCGCACGGTGAGTACATCGAGATCCACCAGCCGCTGGGCCCGGTGGATTCGCACGGCCACCCGATCCCCCTGGAGTACCAGGGCGCTCCGGTGCCGAAGAAGATGTCCAAGCTGGGTTCGGCCGGCAAGCCGGGTTCGGGCTCCTTCCTGCGGGCCGACCCGCCCGCGGAGATCGAGGCCAACGCGCAGGCGGCGCACCAGGAGGAGCACGACATGCTGGCGGCCCTGGAGGCCGCGCAGGATGAGGGTTCCAGCGGAAAGCACAGCGAGCACTGACTTCTCACTGAGCGCAGTTCTCACTGATCGTCACA
>NZ_JASCXP010000336.1:0-8253 GCF_030010695.1 Nocardia sp. CC201C | reverse complement strand
GTCTGGGGCGGGGGGGGGGGCCGATGGGGGGGCACCCGCCTTAAACTCGTCGGCCAGCGCGCCGACGGCCCGGAGCCGGGCTTCGCCGAGTACGACGACGAGCCCGCCGAGGCGGCGGCCGTGGCCCGCGCCATCGCGAAACTGCTCGGCACGGGCGTGCCCGCCGCCGAGATCGCGGTGCTCTACCGCATCAACGCCCAGTCCGAGGTCTACGAACAGGCGCTCACCGAGGCGGGCATCCCGTATCAGGTGCGCGGCGGCGAGGGCTTCTTCCTGCGGCCGGAGGTGCGCCAAGCCGTCAGCACACTGCGTCAGACCGCCGGTCGCGACGACCTGCCCGATGCGCGCGGCGCGGACCTGGTCACCCTGGTGCGGGCCGCGCTGGCCCGGCTCGGGCTCACCACCGAGGAGCCCACCGGCGCGCAAGCCCGCGAACGCTGGTCCTCGCTGGTGGCCCTGGTGCAGCTCACCGAGGAGTTGACCGCCCACGACCCGGACCTGGACCTGCCCGGCCTGCTCCGCGAACTCGCCGCCCGTTCGGAGGCCCGGCATCCGCCGACGGTCCAGGGTGTCACCCTGGCCTCGCTGCACGCCGCCAAGGGACTGGAGTGGGACGCCGTCTTCCTGGTCGGTCTCGCCGACGGCACGCTGCCCATCGCGCACGTGCTCGGTCCGGACAACACCGTCGCCGACGAGGCGGCCCTGGAGGAGGAGCGGCGGCTGCTCTATGTGGGCGTCACCCGGGCCCGCGAGCATCTGCGGCTGTCCTGGGCGCTGGCTCGCACCGAGGGGGGACGCAGGGTGCGCCGCCGCTCCCGCTTCCTCGCCGGTCTGGTCCCCGACGACTCCCCGGCCTCGCGCATCGCCCAGCACACCACCGATCGCCGCGGTCCCAAGCGCGTTCATCCCACCTGCCGGATCTGCGGGCGACCACTGCTCAACACCACCGCGACCATGCTCGGCCGCTGTTCCCGCTGTCCGGCCGATCTGGATCCCGCACTGCTGGAAGCTCTGAAGGAATGGCGCAAGGAGAAGGCCGATGAGCTGTCGCTGCCGCATTTCGTGGTTTTCAGCGATACGACCCTGACCGCCATCGCGGAACAGCAGCCGACCGACGACCGCGCTCTGGTCGCCATTCCGGGTATCGGGGCGAAGAAGCTGCAGGCCTACGGCGCGGAGGTGATCGCCATCGTGCGGTCGCGGCTGCGCGCCTCCTCGTAGTTCCCGCGGCGGTGCCCCCAGCTTCGGGGGCTTGCCTCGCAAGAGGTGCGACAGGGCACAAAAACGCAGGTCAAAAATAGGTTGTGCACTGATGTATCGCCCGCTTAGGGTGGTTGTCATGCACCCGGGGTGTCACCCCGCGTGCATGAACACTTTCGATCGCAACGAGTTCAGGAGGGAGGCAGACCAATGACCACGAACGCAATGTCGACGACTTTGTCGATGCAAGCGATTGCGCCGTCCGTCGTGTCGGCCTCCCGGGGGATCCTCGCGCAGGGGATTCGTCTGTCCAGCGTGCGCGGCAGTGGCATCGGCGTCTCCGAATTCCGCAAGGTTTTCGAAACCGGACGTTATGCGCCGTCGCACATCGTCATGCAGGACAAGCCCAAGGGTGACTGGCAGCCGACCGCTGATCAGCCGATCGCTGATTTCGCCGTCTTCGGCGCCACCGCAGAGGCCGGACTCCGTCCGGTGCATCTGCCGGCGGCAGCCCGCACCCGCAATGCCCACCCAGCGACCGTGATCAGGCGTCGACACCGAAGTCGACCCAGGTAGGGAACACTCCCTGACCTCCGGCCACGGATCGCCCAGAAGCGAAACCGTGGCCACAGATTCAACGGCCCTTCAGCCACAGGCACCGGTTTCGCGGAAGACAACGCAACGACCGCTGCACGAGCTGAAGGAGAAGACGTGTCCACCACGGTCATCCGTGAACGCGCGACATGCCGAAACGTCACCCCGACCACCCGCACCCGCCGGGGAGTCGCTCTCAACATCCCTTGCCGGGTCGGCAACCCCGACCTCTGGTTCGCGGAGAGCCCCGCTCAGCTGGAAGAGGCCAAGGCGCTGTGCGCCTCCTGCCCGATCCGTCAGGGCTGCCTGACCGCCGCCCTGGATCGCGGTGAGCCGTGGGGCGTGTGGGGCGGTGAGATCTTCGACCAGGGTGTCGTGATCGCCCGCAAGCGGCCGCGTGGCCGCCCGCGCAAGGTCGCGGTGGCGTGAACGGCTCAGGCCCGGAGGCGGCAGCTTGCGTAACCACGCAGGGCCGTCGTTCACGCCGAGTCGAATGGGGCGTGATGCCCCTCCGCGACGGGGGAACGGAACACATACGACCCGCTCACTTCGCAGTGAGCGGGTCGTTGTACGTTCGGGGTCCGGTCGCGGCCGCGATGGCTGTATCGCTGTGGGGGAAAGTCTTTTTCAGCTCGCCCGACGGTTCTCGGCGTACCCCGGCACCCAGTCGTGCATGAGTTTCATGAACGGCACCTCGGCGTCGAGCTGGGCGCAGATGCCCACCGAGCCGCCCAGCACCCGGAAGATCATCACGTGCTCCGCCGGAAGCTGTAGGGCACGAGCGGTTTTCATCTCCGCACTGGTGATGTCGGTGGCCTTGCCCGCCACCCGCTGCATCCACCGCCGGGTGAAATGGAAGGTCTCGGTCTGGATGGGATCGGTGAACGGCCGCAGATAGTCCTGAATCTCCTGATGGCTCAGGCGCTTTCCGGGAATCACCCAACCGTGGGCGTGCAGCAGTTCGGTGAGTTCGTCGAAACGCTCCTCCACGGCCAATGCCACCATTTGGCCCAGAATCGGCGGGAAGCCCTGTGGCAGTGGCGCGCACGCGCCGTAGTCGATGACCGCGAGCCGACCGTCGGCGAGCATCATGAAATTGCCCGGATGCGGGTCGGCGTGCAGCAGCCCGGCGATCGCCGGGGAGGAGAAGTGGAATTCGGCCATCAGCCCGGCCACCCGATTGCGCAGTTCCAGGGTGCCCGCCGGATCCTGCTCGCCCTGCTTGATGATGGTCGAGACCGGGGTGGCGTCGTCGAGCCATTCGGTGACCACCACCTTGGGCGCGCTGGCCACCACCTTGGGCACCAGGAAGCGCGGATGCCCGTCGAAAGCCTTGGCGAACTGCCGCTGATTGCCCGCCTCGATGCGGTAGTCGAGCTCCTCTTCGGTGCGCTCGCTGATCTCGGCCAGAATCGGCTTCACATCCGCGCCCGGAATGAGCGAGCCGATCATGCCAGCCATGCGGTTGAGCGTCTTGAGATCCGCGCGCAGCGCCTCGTCCGCACCCGGATACTGCACCTTCACCGCGACGATGCGGCCGTCGGACCATTCGGCCTTGTGCACCTGACCGATACTGGCCGAGGCGGTGGGCTCGTCGTCGAAATGCTTGAACCGCTGCCGCCAGGCGGTGCCGAGCTGCTGGTCCAGCTGTTTGTGCACGGCGGCGGCGGGCATGGGCGGCGCGGCGGCCTGCAACTTGGTGAGGGCCTCGCGATAGTGCTCGCCGAACTCCTCCGGTACGGCGGCCTCCATGACGCTCAACGCCTGGCCGAACTTCATCGCCCCGCCCTTGAGCTCACCGAGCACCGCGAACAGCTGTTCGGCGGCTCGCTGGTTCAGCTCGGCGTTGATCTCCTTCTTGTCGCCCCCGGCGAGTTTGCGACCGAACCCTACGGCCGCCCGGCCCGCGATACCGAGTGGAATCTTGGCCAACTTGGCATTGCGGGAGGAGCGGCGGCTCACAATCTCAGACACGTCCCCATCATTGCCGACGTACCAGCCGATGTGCCATGGGAATTGGCTGATCTTCATCGACTCCATAGATAGTGTCCTCCATCACACTTCGGCCTGAACTGGGCTTTTCCGGCAATGGCAGGACGGGTGGGGCGGCCAGGTGCGGCGGTCGAGCCGTCGGGAATCCAGATTCAGCTCCAGGGTGGCGTTCAGTACGGTGGGCGGACGGTCGGGCTCGCCCGCCGCGACGGCCTCGATCTCGGCCAGCGCCAGGCCCGCGGTGGCCGCGATACCGGCCGCGCTGGCCTGGCCGACCCGTCCCAGCAGCTGCGCCGCCAGGTGCGGCCACTCCGGTTCGCGGTCGGCTCGATACCGGTCCGCGCACGACAGGCAACTGGTGACACCGGGCAGCACCAGTGGGCCGATGATGCCGCGACCGTCCCGAACGCAGACCTGTACATGTGGAATACGCAGCCGCACCAGCCTTTCCACCAGATCCGGAGCGGGCACCAGGGTGTCGGCCAGCACCACCAGTTGCGGTCGCCATGCGGTGGGCGGTGACTGCCCACGGGAGTGACTGGGACGCATGCCCATCCGCCGCAAGCCGAGCAGCAGGGCGTCGGACAGCGGGCCACGCCCGTGCAGATGCACCCCGCCCAGGAGCCGGATGCCCCCGACCCGCTCTGTACCGGCGCCGGCGAGCAGCCCGGCCGTCCGCATCTCCGCCAGCACCCCGCGCACGGTATCCGCCTCGATGCCGAGTTCGCGTGCGCGCCAGAGAATGCGCGGATAGCTGCACAGTCCGTCCAGCAGTCGCAGGAAGGCCAGCACCCGCTGGGTGTCGACCCCGGGTAGCCGCAGGATCAGCGCCCGACCCGGATCCCACCCCACCTGAACCCCGCCGTCGCGCCGCACCAGCACCGGATAGCGCGGGTGCAGCATCGGCCCCTGAACGCGCATGCTCATGCCCCGAAGTATGCGCGCCCCGGCCCCGACGCCAGCCAGCGAAAACACCTGCTGATCAGGCACTCGAACGGCTATCCACAGACCGATAGCCCGCCCGGGACATTGTGCACAACACCCCCGGATTCCACCTACTCGCGCGCCGCACGGCGACGGCCGCCACGCCCAACGCGCGGTACCTCGCTCCCGCGGAGACCTACCCGCCCGCCGCTCGCCGTCCGCCGCGCGCCTGTCACTTTCGCCGTCCACCGAAACACGAACGGCCGGAGCGCTGTCCGCTCCGGCCGTAGTCGCTGTGCTGTCAGGCGTCGCCGTTGTCAGGCGTCGTCGTCGCCCTTGCGCATGTCGATGTCCCCGGCGTCGCGGTCGTTCCCGCCGTCGCCCCGCTTCTCGTCGCGCTCTTGTTTCTCCCGGGCCTCGGTCTCGGCCAGCTGTGCCAGCGGATCGTCGAAGGCCGCGGTGCCGCCGCCGATCACCGAGTCGATGAATCCGGCGGGGGAGTCCAGGTCCGAGGAGTGCGGTAGCAGGTCGGGATGCGCCCAGACCCCATCGCGCTTCTCGATGCCCGCGTCGGTGGTCAGTCGCCGCCACAGCGCGGCCGCCTCGCGCACCTTGCGCGGCCGCAGCTCCAGCCCGACCAGGGTCGCGAAGGTCTGTTCGGCCGGACCGCCGGTGGCGCGGCGGCGGCGCAGCGTCTCCGCGAGCGCGCCCGCGCCCGGGAGCCGGTCGCCGACGGCATCGGTCACCACGACCTCGACCCAGCCCTCGATCAGCGCCAGCAGCGTCTCCAACCGCTCCAGCGCCGCCTTCTGTTCGGGCGTGGTCTGCGGTTCGAAGGTGCCCTGCGACAGCAGTTCCTCCAGTTTCGACGGATCCGCCAGCGACATCGGGTCGATGCTCTGCGCGGCCTGCTCGATGGCCGAGAAGTCCATGCGGATGCCGCGGGCGTAATCCTCCACCGCGCCCAGCACCTGCTGGCGCAGCCACGGGACATGCGCGAACAGGCGCTGATGGGCGACCTCGCGCGCGGCCAGATAGACCAGGGTCTCGCTCTCCGGCCGCTCCAGGCCCGCGCTGAACTCCGAGACGGCGGCGGGCAGCAGCGCGGCGGTGCCGTCCGGGCCGAGCGGCAGGCCGATATCGGTGGAGGTCAGCACCTCCTTGGCCAGCTGGCCCAGCGCCTGGCCCAGTTGCGAGCCGAACGCCAGCCCGCCCATCTGGCTCAGCATGCCCATCATCGGCCCGGCGAACTGCTTGGCCTCCTCGGGCAGTGTGGAGGTCCACATGCCCGAGATCTGCTCGGCCACCGGATCGCACAGCCGCTTCCAGGTGGGCAGCGTCTCCTCGAGCCAGTCGTTGGCGGTCCACGCGACGGCCTTGGTCGCGCCCGCGGGCAGCGTGGTGGCGGCATCCAGCCACAGTTCGGCCAGGTGCGCGGCATCGGTGACGGCGCGGCGGGTGCCCTCGGTCACCGGGCTGACGCCCGCGCCCAGCTGCTGGCGGGCCAGCCGCTTGGCGACGTCGTAGTTCACCGGACCCGATTGCGCGCCCGGCTGACCCATCCCGCTGAACATCGCGCCCAACTGACTGAGCATCTGCCCGAGTTGCGACGGGTCGAAGCCGCCCGCACCGCCCGGTCCGCCGATCATGAAACCGAACGGATCGTTCGGTCCGGACCCCGACTCGTCGCCCGGCTTCTTGCGCTCCGGATCGTCGTCGCGGTTCGAGAATCCGAACGGATAGTCACTCATACCCACTACGGTACTGGAGCCCGGCGGAGGTCGATCCGCGCAGCGGTGCGTCGCGATCGTGCCCATCACCAGTACCCTTGGCCCGGTGAACCGTCGGATATTCACCCTGCTCGCCGCTCTGATCCCCATTCTGATCCTGGGGGCTGTGGGTAGCGCCGTCAACGTCCCGTTCGTGGCGCTCGGTCCTGGCCCGACGTTCGACACGCTGGGTGAGGTCGGTGACAAACCCGTGGTCGAAGTGCGGGGAGTGCCGGTCGACGAGACCACCGGGCACCTGAATATGACGACGGTCTCCGTTCGCGACGGGCTGAATATCTTCGAGGCGTTCGGGCTGTGGCTGAGCGGTCAGCAGGGCCTGGTGCCGCGCGCGGAGGTGTACCCGCCCGGTATCTCCCGCGACGAGGTGGACAAGTCCAACAAGCTGGATTTCAAGCGCTCCGAGGACAATGCCGAGCTGGCGGCGCTGCACTACCTGGACATGCCGACCGTGGTGACGGTGCGCTCGGTGGCGGAGGACGGCCCCTCCAAGGATGTGCTGAAGGAGGGTGACGAGCTGATCAGCCTGGACGGCAAACCCCTCACCGCGGTACAGGATCTGCTGGACGCGGCGGCGTCCGCCAAGCCCGGGTCGACGGTGCCGATCGTGATCAAACGTGACGGCGTGGAGCAGACCGTCCAGCTCACCGTCGGCGCGCGGCCCGACGACGCCGAGAAGGGCTACCTGGGCGTCACCCCGACCGAGGCGGCGGTCGGCCCGCTCGAGGTGGACTTCAACCTCTCCGAGGTCGGCGGCCCCTCCGCCGGGCTCATCTTCAGCCTGGCGCTCATCGACAAGCTCACCCCGGGTGAACTCAACGGCGGCAAGTTCGTGGCGGGCACCGGCACGATCGACCCCGAGGGCAAGGTCGGCCCCATCGGCGGCATCCAGTACAAGATGATCGCCGCCCGTGAGGCCGGTGCCGAAACCTTCCTGGTCCCCGCCGCCAACTGCAATGAGGCCACACAGCGCACGCCCGACGGCCTGCGCCTGGTCCGTGTCGAAACCCTCAGCGGCGCAATCGAATCCCTGGAGAGCATCAACGCGGGCAAAGACTTCCCCACCTGCGAGTAGGGCCGGTCGGCGTCAGTCCTCCGGCTCGTTCTCCAGGGTGTGCCGCAGCGCCTCGATGATGTTGGGGGCCAGGTTGGGTGTGGTGCGCAGGTCGAGGTCGCCGAACGGGTCCTCCTCGTCCTCGGTGGGTCGCACGTGCAGCAGCGACAGCGCGGTGCCGTCGCGGAGCACGCCCGCGAAGAGGCGGGCCTCGCGGCGGTCGGGGTGGTTGTCGGCGGCGCGGCGTCCCGCGGCGTCGGCGGCGTCACGGTCGGCGAGCAGCGGCGCGATGGCATCGTCGAGGGTCTGCTCGGCGGTGGGCGGCAGCACCAGGATCTCCTGCACCAGCACCACCCCCGCCACCGCGGGCGGCCAACTGGTGGTGGCGAGGAACTCGTCCAGCGCCATCGGGTCCCCGGACACGTCCTCCGGCAGCGGGTCCTGCGCGATGGGGGTGTAGGCGTTCCCGCCGTCGAGCTGATCCAGCAGCGCGGGCTCCGCCGCCACGAGATCCTCGGTGGGCACCAGGGCGAACAGCCGCGGCGGCCGATCCCACCCTTCACCGTCGACGAACTCGGCCACTTCGCGGATACACCGGTACAGGGCAGACGCTGACCATTGCTCGGGATTCACACGCCCAATCCTCGCATCGGATACCGATTGTCCGTTGCCGGGGTCGCGGCCCGCCGCGCCGCCTGTCGC
>NZ_JASCXP010000335.1:0-8327 GCF_030010695.1 Nocardia sp. CC201C | reverse complement strand
CGCGAGGTGACACTCGCCAGTTCGTTCCACCCAGCCATGCTGGAATACGGCGGCGGCTCCGGATTGCGGCCGCGCGGACGGAACGAGCTCACGAGCATCTCCTTCCGGAGCGTCGACAAAGCCTGCGTACGGGAGAAGCGCCGCGGCCCAGCGTGCGGCGCGACCCATGCTAGTGGACGCGATCCCGATCCGGGTTCAGCTCTTGACACCGCCCGCGGTGAGACCGGAGATGATGCGACGCTGGAACAGCAGCACCATGATCACCAGCGGAATGGTGACGATGGTGCCCGCCGCCATGATGGCGGCGTACGGCTGGACCTGCGGATCGTTACCGGAGAACCGGGCCACCGCGACGGTCACCGGCTCGGTCTTGTCCGAGGAGAGCAGCCGCGCCAGCAGGTACTCGTTGACCGCGGCGATGAAAGCCAGGATGGCCGTGGTGAATACGGCCGGTGCGGCCAGCGGCAGCATGATCAGGCGGAACGCCTGGAAGCGCGACGCGCCGTCGATGCGGGCGGCCTCCTCCAGCTCCCAGGGCAGATCACTGAAGAACGACGCCAGGATGTACACGGTCATGGGCAGCACGAACGAGATGTTCGGGATGATCATGGCCTGGTACTGCCCGATCCACCCGATATCGGTGAACAGCTGGAACAGTGGCGTCACCAGCACCACCACCGGGAACATGGACGCCGACAGGATCAGGCCCGCCACCAGGTACTTGCCCTTGAACGCCAGCCGCGCCAGCGCGTACGCCGCCATGACGCCGACGATGAGTGCGATGACCGTGGTGATCGACCCGATGATGACGCTGTTGACCAGCGCTCGCCCGAAGTCGTTGCCGCGGCTGGTGTCGAAGGCGTTGCGGAAGTTCTCGAACGTCACATGGGTGGGCCACGGGGTGTTGTCGAAGGTGTAGGCCGGATCGCGCAGTGCCGTGACGACCATCCAGTAGAACGGCCCCAGCCCCCAGATCAGGATGATCAGCGCGCCGAGATACACCCGACCGTTGGTGAGCCGCTTGACCCACGGGGTCGTCGGCCGCACCCGCGGCGCAGCGGTGGTCGTCGTCATCAGTGCGCCTCCCGCTGCTCTTCCTGGGTGCGAACCGCATTGGCACCCAGGAACTTCACCAGCACGAACGCCACCGCGAATATCAACAGGAAGGTGATCATCGACAGCGCCGCCGCGCTATTGGGCCCCTGCCGCACCTGGTCCACCACCAGCATGGAGATGGTGCGGGTATTGGGGTTGTTCATGGTCATGATGGCGGGCAGGTCGTACATGCGCAGCGCGTCCATGGTGCGGAACAGGATCGCCACCATGAGCGCGGGCTTGAGCAGCGGCAGCGTGATGTGCACGAACCGCTGCCACGCCGACGCGCCGTCCACGCGGGCCGCCTCGTACACCCCGTCCGGAATCACCTGGAGTCCGGCCAGGATGAGCAGCGCCATGAACGGCGCGGTCTTCCACACGTCGGCCGCGATGACCGCGAACCGTGAGGGCCACTCCTCGGCGGTCCACAGGATGCTGGTGCCCAGCACCCGGTTGACCACGCCGTCGTACTGGAACATGAACTCCCACAGCCGCGCGGTGACGGCGGTGGGGATGGCCCACGGAATGAGCACCGCCGCGCGCAGCAGGCCGCGCCCGGCGAAGGTCTTGCCCATGATCATGGCCATGCCGAGGCCGACCAGCACCTCCAGGCTCACGGTGACCACGGTGAAGAACAGCGTGACGCCGATGGCCAGCCAGAACGCCGAACCCAGGTTGCCGGTCGGGCAGGAGACGGTATTGCCGAGCGAGTCGCGGCACTGTTGCAGCAGCCAGTGCGTGTAGTTCTCCAGCCCGGCGCCGCCGCCCTCGACGAACATGCCGGTGGACGGGTCCAGGCCGGAGTCCTTCTGGAAGGACATGATCACGGCCTGGACCACCGGGTAGCCGATCACCACGGCCAGGGTGATCAGCACCGGCGCGACGAACAGCCAGGCCCGGCCCGATCCGGCGAAGACAGCGCGGCTGGTCCGCTTCTTCTTCACCAGTTCGGTGGCGGGATCTTTCGGGCTGGGCGTCGCGACATCGGTCGCTCCCGAAGGACGTGACACCGTATTTCTCTCCTACGGGACTGACTCAGTTATCCAGGGAACAGCGCGGTGGACTCCAACACCGCCGAATCGGTTACGACCCGGCGGTCTCGATGCCCTGCTGCATCCCCGTAATCGCCTCGTCGATGGTCTTGCGTCCCTCGAGGGCAGCATAAGCGTTGTCCTGCACGGCCTTCGAGACGGCCGGGTAGAACGGCGTCACCGGCCGCGGCACCGCCGAGGCGATCGACTCCTTGAGCGCGGGCAGGTACGGCATCTTGGCGATCAGCGCCGGATCGTCGTACATGGAGGCCCGCACCGACGGCAGCGCGCCGGAGGCGACGATGTGCTGGGCGTCCTCGCTGATCAGGAAGCGCAGGAAGTCCAGCGCGGTGGCCTTGTTCTTGGAGTAGGCGCTGATGGCGGCGTTGTAGCCACCCAGGGTGGAGGCGCCGACGCCGTCCTTGCCGGGCAGCGGGGCCACGCCGTACTTGCCGACCACCGCGGAGCCCTCACCGCCGGCGATGCCGTAGAACGACGGCCAGGTGCGCAGGAACATCAGGTTGCCCTGGGCGAACGCGTTCTGCGACTCGGTCTCGGTGAAGGAGATGGCCTCCTTCGGGATGTCACCGTTCTTGTAGGCGTCGACCAGCACCGACAGACCGGCGCGCGACTCCGGGCTGTCGACGGTCGGGGTCTTGCCGTCCGGGCCGACGAAGGTGCCGCCGTAGGCGTTGATCACCTCGGCGGTGTTCACGGTCAGACCCTCGTAGGGCGCGAGCTGACCGGCGTAGCAGCCGATATTGTTCTCCCGCGCGATCGGGCACATGGACAGCATCTCCGACCAGGTCTTGGGCGGGTTCGGCACCAGGTCGGTGCGGTAGAACAGCAGGCCGCCATTGGTATTGCGCGGCGCGGCGTACAGGGTGCCGTTGTAGGTGGCGCTCGCGACCGGCGGGGACAGCAGCGTCGAGGTGTCGATGGCGAAGGAGTCCTGCAGCGGCTGGATCCAGCCCTTGGCGGCGAACTCGGCGGTCCACGGCACGTCCAGGGCGACCACGTCGTAGTCGGCGGACTTGGCCTGCAGATGCTGCTTGAGGTCGTCGTACTGCTGGGAGGCGTCGTTCGACTGCTCCTTGAACGTCACCAGCTCGTCCGGGTGCGCGGCGTTCCAGCGGTCGATGAGCTGCTTGACCGCACCGGTCTCGGTGGTGTCCTTGCCCTCGACGTAGGTGATCGGTCCGCGCCCGGTGAGGTTCTCCGAGGCGGCATCGTTTCCGCTGTCGCTCGAGCAGCCGGTGGCGAATGTCGCCGTCAGCAACGCCGCACCCGCGGCCGCCAAGGCGGCTCGTGGCACGAGCGACTTACGTAGGGACGACACCTTCTTCAAAGCCATCGCTGTAACTCCAGGGGTTCGAGACGTGAGCGGCGGCACACTCAGCCGTTTGCACAAGGGAAGATACATGGTCGGGTGGTCTCGCGCCGGAACTACCTCAGGCATCGGGCCGCCGATCGTCGTCGGTACCGCCAGCTAGGCTTGGGTCGATGTCATCTCAGGACCGGATGTTGACGCGGATCGGGGGTTTGCTCCGCCAGGCGGAGTCCACCGAGAACGAGCACGAGGCGGAAGCCTTCATGGCGGCCGCGCAGCGACTGGCGACCCGCTCGTCGATCGATCTGGCGGTGGCGCGCTCGCATGTGGCGAGTCGGGAGCGCCGACCGACGCCGGTGCAGCGGGTGATCCCGATCGGTGCGCCCGGCAAGCGGGGACTGCGCACCTACGTACAGCTTTTCGTGGCCATCGCCGCCGCCAACGACGTGCGCTGCGATGTGGCCCGCACCTCCACCCAGGTGTACGCCTACGGCTTCGACGGCGATATCGACACCTGCGAGGCGCTGTACGCGAGTCTGCTGATCCAGATGGTGCGAGCGTCGGACCAGTACATCAAGTCGGGCGCGTACAAGTCCGGGACGGTCGAGAAGGTGGTCACCGAGAAGCGTTTCGGGCGCACGGTACGCACCCGGGTGCGGGCCCCGGTGGCGGCGGTGACCGCGCGGCTCAACTTCCAGATGGCCTTCGCCGCCCGCGTCGGCCGCCGCCTCGCCGAGGTGAAGTCCGAGGTGGAGACCGAGGCGGTGCGCACCGACGGGTCGGGGGACAACGCCGGAAATGGCGGCGCGGCGGGTGGCAGTGCGGCCGGTGATGGCGCGGGAAGTGCCGCCGCCGGGACCGTGAATGGCACCGCACTCGCCTTGCGCGACAAGGAGATCGCCCTGACGGACTTCTACCGGCAGACCTCCGAGGCGCGCGGCACCTGGCGCGGACCGGAAGCCTCGGCGGGATATTCGTCGGCCGCGCGGCGGGCGGGGGACCGCGCCGGACGGGCCGCGCGTCTGGGCACCGCACCGGAACTGGGCGCGGCCCGAGGCGAACTGCCCGGCGGCGGATCGTGACCCGCGACTCCCAACGCGGCCGGGTCTACGACGCGGAGGCACTGGTGCGCGGAATCTTCGAACGGGCCGACGAATTCGGCGCGCGCACGGTGGAGGTGCACGGGTCGCAGCTGACCCTGCCCGTGGAGCGGAAATTCGCCTCGGTGGCATCGGTGCAGGATTACGCGGACCGGGTGCTGGCCCTGAACTGGGTGCGCGCACACTGGCCGCGCGCCGCCACACCGGTCACCGTGCGTGCGCGCGCCGGGTCCAAGGCGGCGCACTACGAGGTGACCGGGGCCGTGCTGGCCGTCCCCCTGCACGCCAACGGAAGTGCCTGGGCACTCCGCGAATTGGTGATCCTGCACGAACTCGCCCACCATCTCGAGGCCGATTCGGAGAAATGCGCGCCGCACGGCCCCGAATTCTGTGACCGCTATCTGGAATTGATCGACGGTGTGATCGGACCGGAGGCCGCATTGCTCATGCGCACCACCATGCTCGGCTGCGGTGTGCGTCTCTGAGGGTCCGATTCGGACCCCGCGGTCATCCGCGGTGGCGCGTCACGCTTCCCAGATTCCGCTGTCCAGGAAGCTGTCCCACGCCGCGCCGTCGAACTTCAGCTCCGGGCCGCCCGGGTGCTTCGAATCCCGCACGCCGACTCGCGTGCCCTCGAACTTGATCTCCACGCACGCGTTCGAATGCTCCGATCTGCTGGATTTGAACCACTCGCCAACAGGGGGATTGCCGGTCACGCCGCGTACTCCTTCGCAACACGCAACACCATGTCTCTGGTGTCCTCCTCGCTCAACGCTACAGCGTGCAGGCTCTCGACCGCCTCGCGATACTTCGTGACCACGGCTTCTTGTTCGTGGTACAAAGCGCCGAACGCGTCTTCGATATAGACCACAGGAGGTTCCCGCAGGCCTCGTTCCAGCGTAGGGAACTCCAGCAGCGTGAAGGAGCCGATCGTCAGCGCGCGATAGGCGGGGCCGAACGGGATGATTCGGACTATCAAGCCTGGAATTTCACCAGCGGCCACCAGCCAACGCAGTTGTTCGGCCATTACGGATGGGCCACCGATCTGATGTCGCAACGTGGCCTCGGAGATGAAGGCCCGGAGTCGAAAGCCCGTGCTGCCCAGTCTGGTTTGCCTTCGGATCATCAACTCCACGCGCCGCTCCGCATCGACTGTGGAGAGTTCCGGATTGTCCATCCGGCCCATGGCCCGACGGTAGTCGGGTGTTTGCAGCAGCCCGGGCATGAGTACCAGCTGGTGGGTGGTGACGGAACTCGCTGCTGCTTCCAGACGCAGATAGTGCGGGAAGTGCGCCGCGAGCTGATCGGCGTAGGCCTGCCAGAAAGCCTTCGAAGTGCCCTGCAATTTAGCGACTTTCGCTTGTTCGCGGACCTCCTTCCACAACTCCATCGCTCCGGCTCGTTCGCGCGGGCTGAGTCGATAGAGGTCGAGTAGCTTCTCGATCTGCGGCCCCGACACCTTGGACGCGAGTCCTTGTTCCAACCGCAACACCGTCGGCGGCGATACATCGATTTCCAAACCGGCCGTGAGCAGGCTCTTACCGGCGCGTTCACGCATCTCCCGAAGCATGCGGCCGAAGGCTCGACGTGTTACCGTAGATCCAGACATTTCCTTAGCCTCGCTATCCGGGCGCGCACACGGTGAAACGTTCCGTCGTGAAATTCCAGTGTATTTCCCGCGTGTCCGGCAATGTTCGTTTTCCACAACCTGTTTCGGGTGTGTACTGAGATTCACGCCGGACGACGACGCACCGCGGAGTCGCCGCTCGGTATCGAATCCTTTCCCCTATGCAGGCAGGAGTGGCCGAATGTACTGGGCAGCGCTTGTGATAGCCGCGGCATCCACGATCACGGTGTGGGCGATGTGGGGCGTGCGGGACGACTATCGGGAAGGACGCGACCGTCCCCCTTTCGTCCTCCGGTACGTGGAGGGCAACGGCACCATCGTGGTCCCGCGTCTGCCGGTGACGGGGCTGCACCGCGCTCGGCGGCGCCGGCACCGCCGCATCCACTCCGGCTGGAGCGGCATGCCGGGTCTGGTCGGCGGTGCGCGATGAGCACCCGGCCTGCCGAATCCCGTTCCCTCGCGGATTCCGTCGATGGCGTCGCCGTCCCCACCTGGGGTGAGATGGACGAAGCGCTGCACGATCTCCTGGCCCACCACACCTGCGCATCGGATGATTGCCAGCGCAAACTGGATGCGATCCGGCGGGTGGTGTCGGCATTCGACCGGCAGGCCGGGGCGATCGCCGTGCTACTGAGCGACGCCTTGGCCGTTGAGGACGGTACCCAGCCGCTGTCCCGTGCGGTGGACGAACTCGCGTCCCGCTGGCCGGCGATACGCGCCGGCTCAACCGCACTTGACCTGAACCAAGGTTTAGCTTCTACCGTCGTCGGCGACGACGAAAGGAGAACGTCATGACGACCTTGGTGACAGGCGCTACCGGGAACACCGGACGTCACGTGGTGGCGGAACTGGTGCGCCGCGGCGAGCCGGTGCGGGCGCTCACTCGCGATCCACGCGCCGCAGCCGAAAAGCTGCCGTCCGCAGTGGAATTGGTGCAAGGCACGCACACCGACCCGGACACGGTGCAGGCGGCTCTCGGCGGGGTGAGCCGCCTGCACCTCACGGTGACGGACGGTCTCGCGGCGGTCGGCCCCGAACTGGTCGAGCGGGCGGTGGCGGCGGGCGTACGCCGGATCACCGTTGTGTGGGGCGGCATGGTCGGCCCCGTGGAGCAGGCCGTCGCGGAATCCGGTGTGGAGTGGACCCGGCTGGAGCCGCAGGAATTCATGTCCAACACGCTGACCTGGGTCGATTCGATTCGCGCGGAAGGCGTGGTGCGGGAACCCTACGACCATCCGAGCGCCCTGGTACACGAGGCCGACATCGGGGCGGTCACGGCGCTCGCCCTGCTCGAGGGCGGTCACTCCGGACGTGCCTACAACCTCACCGGACCCCGGGCGCTGACCATCGCCGAGCGGCTGCGCATTCTCTCCGACGCGGTGGGCCGCGAACTCACCCTCGCCCGCATCACCCACGAGCAGGCCGTCGAGCGGCTCATGGACACCGGCGTGGCACGCGCGGACGCCGAGTACGTGATCGGTTGGTACGCATCACCGCCCAGTGAAGGCTCCACCGTGGACGACACCGTCGAGCGTCTGCTAGGACGCCCGGCCCGCACCTTCGAACAGTGGGTCACCGAACACGCCGACCGCTTCCGCCTCGAAGCGGTCGGAAGCCGCTGATCGACGCGTCGCGGGGATCGGCGGCCGACCGAGCTCGTTGGAGTCGCGTGCGAGGTCGAGTCTGCGCCGGGTGCATGGCCCAGTCCGGTTCGACATCGGTCCGGGCTGGCGCTGTGCCACCCGCACACGGGCTACTCGACCGCCGAGTGAGTCCCACCGAAGGTCGTGAACCGGGTTGGCGCCGATGTTCCGCGTGACGCGCTGGGACGTGCACACGACTGCGGCGGCGCATTGCTGACGGTCGACTGCGACGGGGTCGGTCACATCGGGCCGGGCGCTAGAGGAGCCGACGATGACCCCGGCCTTCCCTGCGACACAGGGTAGTTGCGGTGACCAAGGCGGGAACCTGCCCGGTGCCGCAGGTTTGCCGGGGTCGTAGTGTCAGCGGACTGCGGCAGCGGCTGGTGCACGAATGGCCCACGCGAGACGCGGGTGGAGCTCAGTCCAGCAGTCGGCGCACCCGGTCCAAGCGGGCGTGCCACCAGGCGGTGCGGTCGGGGTCCGGGTGGCGGTAGCGCTCCA
>NZ_JASCXP010000334.1:0-8370 GCF_030010695.1 Nocardia sp. CC201C | reverse complement strand
CGGCGGGGGCGTTGACATCCTCCGGCAGCGCGGCCTTGGCCACGGCCACCAGACCGGCGAACGCCTCGGCGTCGGAGACGGCGATCTCGGCGAGGTTCTTGCGGTCCACCTCGACACCGGCGGCCTTCAGGCCCTGGATGAAGCGGTTGTAGGTGATGTCGTTCAGACGCGCGGCGGCGTTGATACGAGCGATCCACAGCTTGCGGAAGTCACCCTTGCGCGCGCGGCGGTCGCGGTAGGCGTAGGTGAGCGAGTGCAGCTGCTGTTCCTTGGCCTTGCGGTACAGCCGCGAGCGCTGGCCGCGGTAGCCCTTGCTGGCCTCGAGGATGGAACGGCGCTTCTTCTGAGCGTTGACGGCCCTTTTGACGCGTGCCACTTGTCAGTCCTTGTTCGAATCGTGGGCGCTGCGGTCGCGCCCGGAGTTGGTCGGTTGAAAGCGTCCGTAAACGGATCGCGGATGGCTGCTTCGGCCGGAGATCACTCGGCCGGAGATCAGAGGCCGAGCAGCTTCTTGACGCGAGCGACGTCCGCCTTGGCGACGACCTCCACGCCGTCCAGACGACGAGTCCGACGGGTGGGCTTGTGCTCGAGCAGGTGGCGGCGGTTCGCCTGCTGACGCAGCAGCTTGCCCTTGCCCGACAGCTTGAAACGCTTCGACGCGCCGCTGTGGCTCTTCATCTTCGGCATGGAATCCTCGTATCTGTCTCATACCGGCGGAACACAGACGTGTCCCACCGGTGCTACCTGAATCGTTCGTTACTGCGGTTTGTCCGCCTGCGCCGGAGCCGGCGCGTCGGCAGACGCCGCAGGGGTGGAGCTCGGCGCGCTGCCGGCCTGAACCGTCTTCTGCGCCTGCACCCGCGTCTTCGCCCCCTTGTGCGGCGCGAGGACCATCGTCATATTCCGGCCGTCCTGCTTGGCCGAGGTCTCGACGTAACCGAATTCGGCGACGTCGGAGGCCAGCCGCTGGAGTAACCGGTACCCGAGCTCCGGTCGCGACTGCTCGCGGCCGCGGAACATGATCGTCACTTTGACCTTCGAACCCGCCTGCAGGAACCGAAGGACGTGACCCTTCTTGGTCTCGTAGTCGTGATCGTCGATCTTCGGACGGAGCTTCTGCTCCTTGATCACGGTCTGCTGCTGGTTCTTCCGCGACTCGCGCGCCTTCTGCGCGGTCTCGTACTTGAACTTGCCGTAGTCCATGATCTTGCAGACCGGCGGGCGCGCGTCCGGTGCGACCTCGACGAGGTCGAGGTCCGCCTCCATGGCGACGCGAAGTGCATCTTCAACACGCACGATCCCAACCTGCTCACCCCCCGGTCCGATGAGTCGGACCTCCGGGACACGGATGCGATCGTTGATGCGGGTCTCAGTGCTGATGGGGCCTCCTAGGTCAAGCGGTGTCGTCCAACGACCGCAAACGCTTAAACTGCAACCCCAATTTCAACACGAAAGCCCCGTGTCGGTATTTCTCCAACACGGGGCCCGAGTCGACCGGCCTGCGACGCAAACAGCTCGCATCGCACCTGTGCAGGAAGAATCCCACACGAGGAACCCATCAGAAAAAGATGGGCGACCGGACCGTCGAGCCTGGTAGTGACCGGCTGACGGTGGGAGTCGGGCTCCACTTGAAGCCCCGGTCGATCGCAGGAACCGATCCGGGACGGTCGTCGCAGGTCAGTCTAACAGCTGCGGCACGATCCGCCGAATCGGTCCCCCCGAGACCATTGACAAGCCGCTCGGTGCCATGCTCATAGCCATGAGCGAGCGCAGCGAGCGACCAGAAGACACAGCCGAGCTCTCGCTCGTGACGCCGCCGAGCGCCAGCGAGGTGGCGGCATGAGCGAGGCGACTGCTGATCCGGAATCGGACCTCATCGACGGCGAGTTGAGCGTACGCGAGCTGGCCGAGATCCCGGCCGTCGAGGTCATCAGCCGGGCCGCCGTCATGCTGATGAGCTCCGCCGCGGAGAAGCTGGGGCTCGGCGAGGCCGATCCCGCCGCCAGCCCGCACCTCGACCTGGACGAGGCCCGCCGCGTCATCACCGCCCTGGCGGGCCTGGTGACCGCGTCGGTCGAATACCTGGGCCCGCATGCCGGTCCCATCCGCGACGGTCTCCAGTCGCTGCAACGTGCCTTCCGCGAAGCCTCCGAACATCCGGACGCTCCGGGCGCGGGTCCGGGCGAGAAGTACACCGGCCCGGTCTACTGACCGCACGGCCCGTTTCGACGAATGCCCGACATCCGGGCGCGACCGGCCGCCGGATGACCTTCTCGGCGAGAAGATGTCGGCGGCCTGTGCCATCCTTCGTCCATGGCGCGCATACTCCTGGTCCCCGGGTTCTGGCTCGGCGCATGGGCATGGGACGAGGTGGCGGAGGTACTTCGCGACGCGGGTGACGATGTCACGGCGCTGACGCCGCGGGGACTGGATCCCGCCGATGCCGGACGTTTGTCGACCACGCTGGAACAGCAGGCGCGGCATATCGTCGACGCGGTGCCGGAGGGCGAGCGGCGAGTGTTGGTGTTGCACAGCGGGGCCGCCGTCACCGGCTACCTCGCCACCGATCTGGCTCCCGAGCGCTTCGAGCGTGTCATCTACGTGGACACCGCGCCCGCGTGGCCGGGTTTCGCGGTGAATCCGGGCCTGGATCCCGCGCTACCCGCGTGGGAACTGCCGGCCTGGGACGAGTTCCGGGCGGAGCAGCCGAATCTGCTCGACGGGCTGGACGAGGCGGCGCTGGCGCGCTTCCGGGAGCGCGCGGTGTCGGAACCCGCTCCCCTGGTGTCGGTGCCGGTGACGCTCAGCGACCGCCCACAGCGGTTCGCCGTCCCCACCACCATGATCTGTTCCAGCTTCACCACCGAGGTAGCCCAGCAGTTGCTAGATGCCCCGGAGGTCAGCCTCTTCGACGAGTTGGCGCATATCGACGCCGACTATGTCGACCTGCCCACGGGTCACTGGCCGATGTTCTCGCGACCGAAGGAACTCGCCGAGCTGATTCACGGAACCGCCAACCGATGAGCCGCGATTAACACTTCCCGCGATCGAATCGATTGTCAGACGGCACCGCCACTGCGGCGGCGCTGAGCGTTGCCTGATATTTGCCAATCGACGGCACAAGTGTGAAACAACAACTATGAACATGGTTGCCTGGGAATAGTTCTCGCTGCACTTCCGACTCGATATGCGTAATGTCTTGCGCGGCCCATGATCGTGCCCGGCCTGTGCCGGACCCGGACATGGGACGCAAACCGCTCGGGCAGTCCACTGCCCACCAACCGGGTCGTACGAGAACTCTCAACGGGGGTTGAACATGATTGAACTGTTGACGCGCAAGCGGACACCGCGCCGCTCGCGCACACGGGCCGGGATCGCCCCGGTCGTGCTGGCGGCCTCGGTCGTCGCCGCACTGGTCTCGGGCTGCTCCAGCGGCTCCGATGATCCCGCCACCACCGCGGCCGCCCCGCCGCCGACCGAACTGCCCGACGGCGCGCAGATCGTGCAGGAATCCGCCCGCACCACCCAGACCTTGCAGTCGGTGCACCTCACCCTGAATGTGAACAACATCCCGAACCTCCCGGTGGAGATGGTGGACGCGGATGTCACCAACCAGCCCGAGGGCTCGGGGCAGGCCATGGGTGAGGCCAAGGTCCGCACCGCGGAGAACGAGCCCTTCATCGAGACCAAGTTCCTGGTCGTCGACAAGACCCTGTACGCGGCCCAGGACGGCGTCAAGTACGCCCCCATCGGCCCCGCCGAGAAGATGTACGACCCGGGCGTCATCCTCGACAAGGACAAGGGTCTGGCCAATGCCATTGCGCAGGTGCAGAACCCGCAGGTCGAGAAGCGGGAGACGATCAACGGCGTCGAGACCGTGAAGGTCACCGGCACCATCAGCGGCTCGGTCATCGACCCGATCGTGCCGCGCCTCGGCGACGGCGTCGGCGAACTCCCGATCACCCTGTGGATCCAGGACGTCGCACCGCCCACCACCTCCGCCGCTCCCCTGCCCTCCACCGCCGCCTCGCCCGGCACCGGACCGAACCTGATCAAGGCCGAGGTCACCAAGGATCAGGGCAGCATCGAGCTGGAACTGTCGGACCACGGCAAGCCCGTCACCGTCGCCAAGCCCGCGGGCTGACGGCGGACACGAGCCACGCTCGTGGATCGGAACCGGTCCGGGACAGCGCCAGGGCGGCAAGGATCGCCGCCGCGCGCCCCGGACCGGCTGTCGTTCCCGGGTCGCGCGGCGGCGCTCCGCTCGCGACCCGATGAGACATGAGACTCGCGAATCCCGGCACGGCCGGTTACGTATTCGGCCCGGGCGGCGATATCTGTGCGAACCGCACGTCCCGTCCGGCCCGCTGTAAGAGATTGTTCAGTGGAATGCAAGGCGCGGCAAGGACGATACGGTCCGAAGGCTATCGACTTGCTCGCGCGCGTGGAGGAATGACATGACCGACCGCCCAGACGTAGAGGAGCGGGAATTCCGTCGTCCTCCCCGTCCCGAGGGCCCGCCTCCGGTCTCCAATGTGTGGGTGTACAACGGTCGAGCCTACGACCTCAGCGACTGGATTTCCAAGCATCCGGGCGGCGAGTTCTTCATCGGCCGCACCAAGAATCGGGATATCACGTCGATTGTCGGTTCCTATCACAAGAATCCGGAAGGAATCGCCAAACTCATCGAGCGCTACGCACTCGACCGCGAGGCGTTGCCCGAGGACATCCATCCGAAGGCCAACGCGCCGGACTTCCTGTTCAAGGAGGGCTTCGACAGCTGGCGCGACACCCCGAAATACCGCTTCGACAACAAGGACGACCTCCTCCACAAGGTGAAGGCGCGGCTCAAGGATCCCGAGCTGGCGGCCCGCATCAAACGGATGGACCGGTACTTCGACATCGTCGTCGCACTGCTGGCCGTCGCCTACTTCGCCGTACAGGGTCTACGGCTGTGGGATACCGGCTGGATGCCGTTGCCGCTGTTCGTCGTGCTGATGGTGCTGCTGCGCAGTTCGCTGGCGGGCTTCGGCCACTACGCCATCCACCGTGCCCAGAAGGGCATGAACAAGATCTACACGAATGCCTTCGACCTCAACTACGTCGCGCTGGCCTTCGTGACCGCGGACGGTCACGCCCTGCTGCACCACCCGCACACCCAGAGTGAAGTCGATATCAAGAAGAACGTCTTCACCATGATGATGCAGGTCCCGCGCCTGTACCGGGTGCCCGTGCACACCGTGCACAAGTTCGGGCACACCGTCACCGGCATGATCATGCGCCTGCTCGACGTCTGCCGCCTCACTCGCAAGGTGGGCATCAAGGACATGTACGGCACCTGGGGCGGCGCGCTGCCGCACTTCATCGGCTCGTTCGGAGTGCGGTTCCTGCTGGTCGGCGAGCTGGTGGTGTTCACCCTGGCGGGCGACTTCTGGGCCTGGGCACTGCAGTTCGTGATCACGCTGTGGATCAGCACCTTCCTGGTGGTGGCCAGCCACGACTTCGAGATGGAGACCGAGGAGATCGAGTCGAACACCGAGGACTGGGGCATCAACCAGCTCGAGCAGGCCTACGACCTGAAGGTGGTCGGAAATCGCTATGTCGACTGCTTCCTCTCCGCGGGATTGAGTTCGCATCGGGTGCATCACGTACTGCCCTATCAGCGCAGCGGATTCGCCAATATCGCCACCGAGGACGTCTTGCGCGAAGAGGCGGCGAAATTCGGGGTCGAATGGCTGCCCGCCAAGAGCTTCTTCACCGATCGTTTTCCCAAACAGATTCGCACCTACATCCTCGCACCCTCGGACGAGGCGAAGGACAAGAAGTGGGGCCTGGTGCGGGAGCACTGTTCACCGTCGGCCTTCAAAACCTGCGGAATCTACATGGTCCAGGGTTTCACCGGAATCGGAACGGTCTGAACCGATTCCGTTGCGGGCGATCACGTCACTGTTCGGCACGGGGACCGATCGCCCGATTCTTATCGAAAGAAGGGGAGAATTTCGTGTCCGTCACCATCGACGAGGGGGGCATCGAACCCACGGGGGCCATTTCCCACCGTAGCGAGGGCGAAGGGTTCGCCTACGATCTCGTGCATATGCTACCCACCCCGCCGACCACGGTCGGCGTGATCGAGGGCATCGCGACCGGGTCGCCGAGCGGTGTCTTCGATCAAGCCGAGGCGGCCGGTCGGGTGGCGGAACTGTTCGCCGATCCCGCTCAGCGGGCTCGCATTCCACGCGTCTACCAGAAGACCCGCATCGACACCCGCCACCTCGTGGTCGATCCACTCGACGATCGGTTCCTGCCCTTCAGCCGCCGACCCGGCACCATCCGGGAGCGCATGGACCTGTTCTACGAGCACGCGGTGCCGCTGGCCGTCGACGTGGCCCGGCGCGCGCTGGCGGGGGTCGCGGATCCCGCCGCCGAGGTCGGCCAGCTCATCTTCGTGACCAGCACCGGCTTCATCGCGCCCGGCGTGGACGTGGCGGTGGTCAAGCAGCTGGGGTTGTCGCCGACGGTCGGGCGCATCGTGGTGAACTTCATGGGCTGCGCGGCCGCTATGAACGGCATTCGCACCGCCACCGATTACGTGCGGTCCCATCCGGACAAGAAGTCGCTGGTCATCTGTATCGAACTCAGTTCGGTGAACGCGGTTTTCGACGACGACGTCAACGACGTGATCATTCACAGCCTCTTCGGTGACGGCTGCGGGGCGGTGCTCATCGGCGCGAGTCAGGTGCACCAGCCGCTCGCACCCGGCCGGGTCGTCATCCGGGACAGTTTCAGTCAGCTGTTCGACGATGCCGAGGACGGCATCGTGCTGCGCGTCAACGACGACGGCATCACCTGCGAGCTGGCCGAGAGCCTGCCGCACTACATTCTGCGCGGCGTCGATCCGGTGGTCACCGAGGTACTGCACCGCAACGGCCTGCACAAGACCGATATCGACCTGTGGGCCATCCATCCGGGTGGACCCAAGATCATCGAGGAATCCGCGCGCTCGCTGGGCATTCCGGTCGAGCGGGCGGAGCTGAGCTGGAACGTGCTCGCCGAGCACGGCAATATGCTCAGCGTCTCGCTGATCTTCGTGCTGGAGCGGATGATCCAGCAGTCCGAGACCGCCGCCCCGATCTCCACCGGGGTGGCCTTCTCCTTCGCGCCGGGTGTCACCCTCGAAGGGTTGATCTTCGACATCATCCGCCACTGATCGACCTCGTCGCTGTCGAAAAGAGCGCAGTAGCAATGCAACTCATCAGATTCCTGTTCTCGATCTCCTGGATGCGGATCGCGGCCGTCATCGCCGCGGGCCTGATCTGCGGTGTGGCCAACACCTATCTGCTCACCCTGATCCGCGGCGTGGTCTCCCCCGAGCCGCACCCGAACATCACGCTGCGGGCCTTCGTCCTGACGGCGATGGTCATCCTGGTCAGCGGGGTGGCGTCGCAGGTGCTGCTCATCCGGCTGGCTCAGGACGCCATCTACCGGCTGCGGGCGGAGCTGAGTTCCGGAATCGTCTCGGCCCCGCTGGAACATCTGGAACGGCTCGGCATGCACCGCCTGATGGCGACGCTCACCGAGGACGTGCGGTCGCTGTCACAGGCCGTGACGGCCATTCCTAGCATCTGCATCGACGTGGCCACCATCGTCGGCTGCTTCGTCTACCTCGCGGTGGTGTCCGGGCCGATCTTCGCGGTCACCGTGGCGGGCACGCTGCTCGGCATCGCCTGCGTGGAGATGTTCTTGAAGCGGGTGCGCAGGATCTACCAGGAGGCGCGGGAGAACGACGACGCGCTACTGCGGTCGTTCCAGGCGGTGACGCTGGGCATCAAGGAACTCAAGCTGCACCGGGGCCGCCGCCGCGACTTCATGGACAAGCATCTGTTGGGCACCGCCGAGCGACTGCGCTCCCAGAATGTCGAGGCGGGGACGAAATTCGCGCTGGCACAGGGGCTCGGACAGGTCCTGCAGCTGGCGACCATGGCGCTCATCCTGTTCGTGCTGGCCTCCGCCATGAACCTGCCCAAGGAGGTCATGATCGGGTACGTACTGGTGACCACCTTCCTGTCCATGCCCATGCAGAACTTCATGCACCGGATTCCGGACCTGCTGCGCGGCGATGTGGCGCTGGCCAAGATCCGCACCATGAACCTGTCCATGGCGACCATGCACGACGAGGAGCGGCTGCCGTTCGGCGATCGGCCGCCGGTCACCGCGGCGCGGCTGGAACTGGTGAACGTCGGCTACAGCTATGTGGCCGAGCGGCCACCGCTGTTTCCGACGCCGGGAGCCGACGGGCCGCCACCCGTGCCGGGCCGAAAGGCGGGCAGTCCGGGTGGACATCCGGCTCTGCCGGGCGGGCCGCCCACACCG